>JAEOUI010000025.1 GCA_016839425.1 Promethearchaeota archaeon | reverse complement strand
CCATATAAAATTCAACCGAACCACTTTCTTGCGAACCGAAATCGCACGATAAACTGGCATTATGAAGATTAGTTAATTGATTAAGGGTTACCACTTGATAGTTCGTTCCAATCCCGTCATATCGCAAGTAAAACGAAGACGGAAAAACTCCAACTGCGTAGGATTCGAAATTCTCTTCAAAAATCACTTCTTCGTTCTCTCCTTGCGTGCAAACAACATTATCTACATAACCCGTTACATCCGTGTGTCCACTTAAAAAGCTAATATGAGTTATCTCAGATGTGTCATTTACCAAGGTTGTGTTGAGCACGAGAAAGGAATTTAAATAACATCTTGCGTAATTTTCCGTTATGTTTACCTCAATTCTTGCGTGATACCAGGTGTTAGGAATCCATGTTCCAAGGTTGACGACAGAAGAAGCTCCATTAAAATAAATATTACCATTGTTAGCGAAATATAGATTTGCGTATCTTGTTCCCCACGTTCCCATGGTAGGGTTTGTAAAAGCAATCCTAATGGTGGTAAAGTCAGTACCAGAGACATCTGTCCAATTTTCAGACATGAGATACGCTTCTACAGACAATAAATCCGAAGTGTAGGTAATTTGAGTATCGGCTTCTGCTGACCAACCGGGATATTCTCCTGTCAATGTGAGACATTTTTTGCCCGAACACATAAATTGTTGGAGAACTTTATGATGACTATATTTTTCAGTAATTACCTTTGATTCTCTTCCTTGAATATCGTGAGAGCTCCACGAAGACGGATGTTTAATTCCAATTAAGTCGTTTTCGAAACCAAACGAGGCGGGATAATACCCTTGCATTGGTTCCATATAAATAGTTTTTTCAGGTGTAATAATTATAATATTTTCTCCAGCAGAATTTCTTGGTTGGAAAGAATAATTATTATTTTCGTTAGAATAATCAATAAATGGTATGAAATTGCCAAGTACTAGTGCTGAAAATATAATAATAAAGACTAATATAGAAAACTTAGATCTTTTGATACATCTTATTTTATGGTTTTTTTTCATAAAAATCACTTAAATAAATATCATTTTTTTTAAATAATAAAGATTAATTTATTCTCTTATTTGATATAATATAAATGAATCTGGTAAGAAAGAGAATCTTCAAAGTTTCAGTTTTCAATTATATTGAAGATATGTGATTGATTTAATAAATCCTTTAAATTTTTATGTGTTTTAGCAAATTTCGTTTCTTTTAAAAGATAAAATTATTCCATTTTCTCTAGTTTTATAAAAATTTTTTTATATAAGTCAATAAAAATAAATAAAATTGTAGGATTCAAAAGATTTGAATTACATAAAAAAAAATTCAAAATATTTGCAAAAAGAAAAATAATAAAAAATCTACTAAAATGTTCTTTTTTTTTTTGCTTCGTTTTTCAATTTAAACCCGAGTTCACTTTGCATGCCCCAAATAGGAATAAAACCATAGCTAAGCTTTTGATCGAAAGAACTACTAGTATCATATGTAGCTAAATTCAAATCATAAAGCCCATATGGTGATTCTCTTGCCACTACTTCAGCACTACCCTTAAACAACTTTACTTTTACGCTTCCAGTAACTTTCATATTTATTTCATTAATAAACGCCTCGAGAGCGTCTCTTAAAGGATCTACCCAGAGTCCTTCGTAGGCAAGTTCCGTCCATCTTTGGTCAACATGGGTTTTAAAAGAGTTCTCATGCTTAGTACATACATATTTTTCGAGGTCTTTATGTGCTTTAATAAGCATGATTGCCGCAGGAACCTCATAAGTTTCTCGAGACTTTAACCCAATAGCTCGATCTTCCATGTGTTCTATACGCCCCACCCCATGTCTGCAACCGATGTCATGTAATATCCCTATTAAACTCACGGAGCTCATTTTTTCACCGTTAAGTCCAACGGGAACGCCTTCTTCAAAATCAATCATAACATATTCAGGTTTATCGGGTGCTTCTTCCGGAGCGGTTGTCCACTCACGAGCGTCCTCGGGAGGCTCTATCTCTGGTTTTTCTAAAACATCACATTCTGCGCTTCGCCCAAATAAGTTTTCATCTGTGCTATATTTCTTGTTCTGGTTTGAAATGGGAATGCCGTGTTGTTGGGCGTACTTCATTTCCTCGTCCCGTCCCATATTCCATTCAATCATCGGCATTAGTATTTCCACATCTGGAGCGTGCGCTTTTGCGGTTATGTTAAACCTTATCTGATCGTTTCCCTTTCCCGTGCATCCATGAGCAATTGCGGGGATGTTTTCTTGTTTCGCTATTTTTACACCTTCAATCATTATGAGCGGTCTCCCTACTGCCGTACTTAAAGGATAAATTCCTTGGTATAGACCATTAGCCTTGATGGTGGGAACAATATATTCTTTTACGAATTTTTCTTTCAAGTCAAGCGTGAAATGCTTGATTGCTCCAAGTTTATAGGCTTTTTCTTCTATTTCCTTGAATCGGCTTTTATCAGCGAACTCTTGACCGAGATCGGCTGTGAAAGTGTATACTTTCGCGTTATATTTATCTTGAAGCCACTTTAACATGCAAGAGGTATCAAGTCCTCCTGAATAGAGCAATAAGATCTTCTCATATTGGCTTTTCTTAGGTCCTAAGGATGAAATATTAATCTCCAATTTAAAATAAGTGTATTATAATTTTGATCATGTATTTATCATAAAAAAATTTTTGTTCCTATTTATTTCGTATTACTTAAATAACGAAAGTCGAATATATTTGAATTTCATAATAAAGGAAATCCAACTTAATAATGAAATAATTTGTGGTAAAAAACTAAAGAATAACTTTATATATTGAGATTTTTACTACTATTTTGTACAAATCATTGGTTTTTTGAGTATTAATATAGGAGTTGTATGATCTGTCGGTATCTATTTTCGTAGTTGAGAATGATTTTTCTTTGCAGGTACTTTATAAGAAGATACTGGAATATGGTGGTTTTAATGTAATTGAAACGGCAATTACGGGGGAGGAGGCAATTTTGAAATATAAAGAAATGGAAGAAAAACCCGATCTTGTTTTATTAGACTTTCGAATGCCTTTGAAGAACGGTTTAGAAATAACGAAAGAGATACTTGACTTAGATAGTAACGCAAAAATCATTGTTGCTAGTGGAGACGCAAGCGTTAAACTGCAAACTCTTGAGGCGGGAGCAAAAAAATTTTTAAAAAAACCGTTTACAAGCGAGAGGTTAATAAGCGAAATCAGCGAGCTCATGCTCCAAATAAAAACATTATCAAAAAACGCTTAAACAATTACATTTAAGCTTTTGAATGATATTTAAGTAATTCAGCTTTTTTAGAGGCTATAGATTTAAAAATGATTTATTGTAATAAATAATAAATAGGTCAAATTTATAACATTTGTAAGGAATAATAAAATTACCACAGTTCATGCAATACACGAATAGGTAAGATATTTAAACGAAAAAATGCAATATATGGGTCGAGTTAGTAATTTTGTCGGACCTTATTGACGAAAAAGTAAATAAGTGCTAAAAATTAGCAATAACATCGCGCTTACACGACTAAGGTAAAGGTGGATCAAGGTGATATCTGTATTTATTGTTGAGGACGATAAATCAATTCAGATGTTATATCGAAAGATCTTGGATCTAGTTGGATTTAGTGTGATAGGACTTGCTAACAATGGTGCCGAAGCCGTTGAAATGTATAAATCCATGAATGAAAAGCCAGATATTATTCTAATGGACCATCGCATGCCTGTTAAAAATGGTTTAGAAGCCACGAAGGAAATCTTAAAGATTTGCGCGGTTCAGAAAATAATTTTCGCCAGCGCAGATAAAACTATTCGAGAAGAAGCTCTTGCCATAGGTTCTATGGGTTTTATTGATAAACCTTTTAGTTTCGATAGGTTGGTAAAAAAGATCAAGGAACTTGTTCCTTAAAACCAGATTCTGCGACCTACATTACACTTTGATATTTTAACCATGAAAATTAATTATCTCGATAAGTTTCAAGGTACGATAATGGGCGTGGCAATAGGCGACACGCTCGGATACCCATTTGAGGGCGCATTAAGATCAGATATTTACTCTCGTTTTGACGATTTTGAAAATTTTATTTTTAAAAATAAGTCTTTATTTAAAACTTATACGGATGACACGCAACTCACGCTTCACGTTGCTCAAGCGTTAATAAGGGGAAATGGTTATAACGCGAATAATCTCGTTAACGAATTCGTAATGTGGTTGGACGATCCCCCCATCGGTCCAGGATACGGATGCATTTCTTCCATTAAAAAAATCAAATACGGGACCCCATGGAAGGATGCGGCCTCAAATTCAGGAGGAAATGGTGCAGCCATGAGAATTTCACCTATAGGGCTTTTTTACTCCAAGGACATTAAATCATTGAATAAGGCGGTATTAGACTCCTGTTTGTTAACCCATTTACATCCTGCGGCATCTGCGGGTGCGTTAGTCATTGCAAGAGCGATATCTTATTTGTTATATCAAGACCCAAAGGTAGGTTTCTCGATTGAAGAGTTTTTTAAAATCATCACGGAACCAGTACGAGGTTCAAGGGACGAGGTTTGGAACGAAATGGTGGATATTTTAACAAAAGTTCAAAATAGCTTGCACCTCGATTTAAATACAGGTTTAGTTCGATTTTCGCAAGCAGGCGTTAAACCCCCATATTTTATTGAAGACTACATAGGAGAGGCGTTCGTACACCCTTATTCCCTTAGTACCGTTGCATGTTCAATTTTCGTATTTATAAAAAAGATCAATTCTTTTAAGGATTCTATATTAGATCTATCTACTTCTGGAGGAGACTGCGACACGGTTGGAGCAATAGGAGGGAGTCTTGCTGGTGCGTATTTTGGATTACATGGAATTCCAAGCTATTATATCAAATTAGTTAAAAACCAAAAAAAAATCTTGGTTACAAGCGAGGAACTCTATTCATCATTTCAAAAAAGATACTTATAATAATTAAAAACTCTGAAGTTTTTGAATTTAAAAATTTCCTTGATGGTATAATAAATAAGAAAATCTATATAACTCCTATTTCGATGTATCGTATTTTTTAGCAAGAAAATATGCGGTACTCATTAGAATCATCAAGCATAATCGAACGATTAATACAGGCATAATTGAAATAATAGTTATTGTCGCATAATTTATAATGTAATAAAAAACATCATATATGATATAGAGAAAAACTACAGGAAATGCTGTAATTATCAAAATATCTTTTCTTTCAATTGGTTTTAATAATCCCCATAAAAGTAATATTGTCCATCCAACCATCAATGCCGTTCCCATCATCATTACGGGTTGTGTATTGCTATTTGAAATAGGAATTTTTTGAGTCTGAAGAAATATTGATGTTCCAAAGAATGAATATAATATCATATCAATTCCAAGTAATCCATCTAAAATTATACCCACAATATATGCAATCTTTATTATACTTAATTTTATAATTGTTTTATCCACTTAGATTACCTTATCGAATTAATTATTTCCATATTGGAAATATTTGTATTAAATTAGTAATTCATCAATTGAATATAAAATTTCCGAAATGGAAATATTATTAATGATTTGTTAGTATTATTTAATATAACGACGAAATTATCGAAGAATAAGGAGTTTTTATAGAAAAATGGACGAATCAATATTAAATCTACAAATTTTAAAATTATTTACCGAATTAATTAGCCAAACAATGAATGAAATCGATGCATTTCATATTCATTTTCAAGAAAAAGATAGTCCTGAGAGTCAATTAAATGTTGGAAAAGATATATTAATAATACATGCTATAGCAACCAAAGACAATTGTTCTATGAAAGATATTATAACTGCAACTGGAATGCCTAATAGTACAGCTACAAGAAGAGTCGGATTTTTAGCAAGTACTGGTTTTCTAATGCGGAGAATATCAAAAACCGATAAGAGAAAAACAATATTAAAACTGACTAAAACTGGAAAGAAAGCATTATTAGAATTTTTTGATTATATGACAAAAAAGTTCGAAAAAACTCTCGAATTTTTGGATCAAAATGAAAAAGAAGTTATAATAAAATGTTTCAATAATTTATTATCAACAGATTGATTTTAAATAGCCAATTCTCTCTCTTTTTTAAATCTTTATAATGAAGGTATCTAAAATTCTTAAAAGAATTGTAATATTTTAAATTATGACATCAATAATAATAAACGGAAAATGTGAATACTAAATTAACTTATCTTGGTAAAACTATCTTCTTTATCTCGAAACTCTAAAAAGAAACGCTTTATAGTAGTAAAACAAGATTT
>JAEOUI010000230.1 GCA_016839425.1 Promethearchaeota archaeon | reverse complement strand
TGAACCAAAAAAAGAGCTTAGCTGGAGTGGCCAACAATAACGAGGGCTTTAGAATGAAGCATTCTTAATGGATTTTTCGGTTTTGTTACTTTGTAAAAAATAAAAGGAAAAAATTAGAATAAAAAAAAGAATAGTTATATTACATTTGTTCCGCAATACGGGCAGAATCGAGTGTTTTCCCTCTCCAATTTTGTACCACAATTAGGACAAAATTGAACAAGAACATCTTCTTCCTCGGAAGATGCATCAATATAATACTGAGGATTTCTTTTTTCCCCTTGAAAGACAGATTTGCTCGAATACGAAATCGCATTCTTGTTTTGAGGTTTTGAAAAATAGATCCCAAAATATATAATCACTCCAATACCTCCAGTAAATATAGCAAGTAAAATCACGACAATCCAATTAATTTCTTCCTTTTCTTGCGGAGTCTTCTCGCTTTGTTCATGCATTGATTGCGTTTCCATTTTGATTCACTTTTTATTGTTTCTTGTGATATAATAAATTCGAGACTTACTAAAATGATCTGGAGTCCAATTGTTTAACAATCCTATAAAAGGAGAAAAAAGAAAAACTTATTAATGAAAATTAAAGCTTGGTTCCACAATTTTGACAAAACTTGGTTCCAGGTTCGAGATTTTCCCCACAAAATCCACAATATTGTATAACTTCAGCTTCATCTTGCATTTTTTGAGAATTATCAATTCTTTTTTGCTGATTTTCTTGAATGATAAATGGATTTTGAGGCGATTGGACTTGTTTTTGTTCGTTAGATATTGGAAGACAGATTGTATTACAATGAACGCACCGATTTGGAGGCTTAGAGTAGTAAATGGATAAATAAATCAATAAACCGAATCCAGCTGTAAAAATCAGAAGTATTATAGCGAGACACATATTAAATTCTTCCCTTCTTAAAAGTACATTCTGTTCGCAATGCTCACAATAACCAACATTACTCGAAAGACTCATATTCTCCAATAAAATAAAGACGAATTTCCCTTATAATTTTAATTCTTTTCTATTGCAATACCACAAGAAGGGCAATATTTTAATGTCTTGTCGATTTTTTCGTGACAATAAATACATTCAATGAATTCAGGTTTGGGCACATCAATTTGAGTTATTATTCGATGTATTTGCGCTTTTGATCCGGGAAGCTTGTCTTTCGACTTATAGAATTTTAAAGAATTTAAGCATCGAGGACAATAATTTTTTTGTTTGATATAAAAGTGATATATAAGAAAGACTGGCAAGAGAATTCCCAAGCTAGCTATGATGCTTATTCCCCAAATTTGGGAATAAAGATCGCTCTTGATCCTTCGCACTGGCTTGACTGCCCTACGACAATTTTTACAATAAGGATAACGCGTTTCCTTCCCTTTCTTAACGGAAATGTTTTGCTTATCTTTATTTTTCATTAAGTTTTATATTATTATATACTTTAAAAAAACTATCATGCGATATAGACCTTTATTCATAGTATTAGACGGAATTGATGGAAGTGGGACATCTACACATTCCGCGCTTCTCAAGGGCTACCTTGAATCGAATGGTTTGAAAGTTCATTTGACAAGCGAACCTTCGAAAAGCGAAATAGGTCGGCTCTTGAGAGAATTTTTAAAAAATAAGGAAGTACCGTCCATAACTGACGCTTTACTATTTGCTGCAGATCGAAGCCTTCATTACTTAGGAGAAATAACAAAAAAACTTCAAGAAGGATTTATTGTCATATCAGATAGGTATCTTGAATCTTCAATCGTGTATCAATCACTTGCTTCCGACGATATTACCATTGAATGGGTAAAACAAATAAACAAGCATGTCAAAGAGCCCGATATCACGATAATTCTTGACATTGATCCAAATATCTCTCTAAAGCGAAAGAATGACCAGGAATTGGAAAAATTTGAAGAACTTACCTTTTTAGAAAAAGCAAGGCGCTTATATCTTTCACGAGCACAAGAGGAGGGTCATTTTGTGATAGAATCAGATGATATAATAGAACTCGTTCAAGAAAAGATTCAAGAAATTATTAAAAAAAAATTAGCAGATTTAAACTGAATTTTAATCTATATACTGGTTTTTTTTCTTTAAACAACAACATAAAAAAGGGCAACGATATATATTTAAAATTAGTATTTTTTGTAATAGTTAAAAACTAATGAAAATTCAACAAGATAGATGAGAGAAAATATTATAGAAGAAGATACATTCGATAAAAATAAATTATTTAATCTGGTTGAAACATTTAGTTTTCCTCGACTTTCAGGAACTGAAGGAGAAAAAAAAGCAGTAAAACTCTGCTTGGAACAATTTAAAAAAAGCGGCATTGAAGACCAAGATCTTGAACAAGAAGATTTTGTATTTTCAGATTTCTATTCAACAACACTCATTCAACTTATAATGATAATTAGCTTGACTTCCTATTTGATCTTGTTATATCTCGCTTACATAAGTCCCATCATCATTTTAATCGTTTTTGGAGTAATCGCGATTTTTATCATCTTATTAGTGAAGGGATTAAGGTATCCAGAAAGGGGTTTTTGGGGTGAATATTTTGGTACATCTCATAATTCAACGAATGTAATAGCAAAAATACCCGCTTTAGAAAATCCTTCAAAAATATCTGGTCATTTAATCGTTTCTGCCCATCTCGATTCAAAATCACAATCTTTTAAAACCTCTTGGAGGATTGTTCTCTATAGATTTTTTTTATTCGGAGGAATTCTTTTAGGAATTCTATATTTAATACAACTATTTTCAGGAATATTCATTGGTCATCTCGGACGATTTTGGTTCGTATTCCAACTTGGCATCTGGATATGCACCTTTGTTCTTTTCATTTCAAATGTAATGCTTTTATTCCTCTCGACAGGTAATAAATCTCCAGGAGCCTTGGACAATGCCTCGGGCATGTCTATAGTATTTGAACTTGCAGCATACTTTAAAAAATTCCCCCTAAAACATTTAAATTTATGGTTTTGTCAGTTTTCAGCCGAAGAATTAGGGACAATGGGATCTAGAATTTTTGTAAATAACCGCGAACATCTTTTTTCGAAAGGAAGAACCTTTCAAATAAACTTGGATATGATATCGTCAGCAAAACACAGAAAAAAAAAGAATAAAGTTCAATATCTAAAATCATACGGAATATTTCCTCGAAAAGTAATATCTCCCTTGTTAGGAACATATTTGGATCAAGCAGCAACTAAAGAAGGACTTGAAATACACGGATTTCACCTTTCAACGGGAGCTCATCTGGATTCCGTGCCTTTTCACTTAAGAGGATACGATGCCATAGATATTGCTACAAGAGCTGCCGCAAAATATACTCATAATCGTATTGACACTCCAGACAAGGTTGATCCAGAAGTCCTCCTCCAAACCTGTAAGATAGTAAGAAGGGCAATGATAAATTTAGACAAAGATTTTATTTAACATATTTAGCCTATTGAATCATTTTAATTTTGATTTGTCAAAAATTCCCTAACTCTTTTATTTAAAATAAAAGCGTTGCTTTGGTTATAATTAAATAAGTAAAACCTATAATGTTCTGGAATGGTAGAGGATATTCGCATTTGAGATGCCGAAGAGCTCAAGGGATTGTTTATCTCAAGAACATTTTCGCTTATACTATTTATAGCAACCCAATGATATCCAATATTCAATGCAATACAGGGGATCGTATCCCCTTTTTGATTGTTTAAATGCGCCTTCAAGATGGTTAATTTCTCATTAAATTTTCCATTAGAAGATCGAAAATCTTTTGAAGTAAAATATAATCCTCCCGTACCATCACAAGATTCTTGTTGTTGCGGAAAAAACCTTCCACCAAATAAATAAAACAAAATCTTGAGGTCTGCATCGGTTCTCATCGTATTCAAGCTCTTTTTCAAAACTACTTTTGAAATTTTATTATCCTGAGTAAAATTTTTATTAGAAATCTGGTAATGAACTATTGGCATGTAATAATCGACAATCTCGGGGACTTTATCGCTTAAAAAATCGTTTAAAATATTATTGCCTAACGATTTTAATAAGATATAAGTAATTGCAATTGACCACTTAAACTCGATTCTTGATTGTTTCATTAGATGCGATATATTGAGGTAAAACTCGTTTAAGAAGTCTTTAAATTTAGCGTTTCTTTCAGGATTTATCAACATCAGAAATGTAGAAATTCCACATGAGACTGACATTTGACCATAAAAAGGTAGGTTGTACTTTCTTGACATATCTTATTGAATCTATTTCCTTTTGTTTATATAAAATTTAATTATTTCTGCTTGCTTATAGGTGTTATCTTTAGGAAAAATAAGATTTAATACTTAAACAATTTTCATTACTATTAATAACTCGATCTAATTTATGCGTAAGATGGAAAACACATGGCTCGAACTGTTGTTGAAAAAATACTTTTAGACCATTCTAAGGAAAAAAAAGCAACTTCTGGAGATTTCATAGAAAGTGAAATTGACACGCTCATGGTGCACGAGCAATTAGGAGGAAGGATCCACCAGGAGTTCGAAAAACTCGGTATTGATCAAGTTTGGAATCCAGACAAAATCTTTTTCATTTTAGATCACTGGACGCCAGCTCCAACGATATCTGCGGCACAAATGCATCAAGACGCTCGAGCATTTGCAAAAAAGTATCATTTTACTCATAATTATGGTTCTCAATTAAATTTAGGTATTTGTCATCAAGTTCTTCCCGAAATGGGATTTGCCAGACCTGGAGAGTTGATCGTTGGCTCTGACAGCCACACAACTACATATGGTGCATTTAATTGTCTTTCAACGGGAATTGGTGCGACAGATGTTTCAGTCGTGTTAGCAACCGGTAAATTATGGTTTAAAGTACCTGAATCGTATAAAATCAGCTTGAAGGGAATGCTTAACGAATGGATCATGTCAAAAGATCTCATCCTTCAAATTATAGGAGATCTTTCCACGAAAGGAGCGATCTACAAGTCTCTTGAATTTCACGGCGCAGAATCCCTTTCCATGGATTCGAAGATGACTGTTTCAAATATGGTCGTTGAAGCAGGAGCTAAATTTGGAGTGTTCTTGCCTGATGAAAGCTTGGAAAGATGGATTCAATCTCATACAGACCGA
This sequence comes from Promethearchaeota archaeon, assembly GCA_016839425.1. Next base: position 2,921 of record JAEOUI010000230.1, on the reverse strand, counting down.
CCTTACAAGTGCGTGAATCCTGATAAGGACGCTTATTACGAAAAATTGATTGAATACGACCTTTCAAAAATAACACCCATCGTGGCCAAACCTTCTTCTCCGGGAAATATTGAACCTATAGAGACGCTTGGTGAAATAGAGATCGATCAAGCTTTTATTGGAAGTTGTACAAACGGTCGAATGGAAGACCTTCGGATTGCCGCAAGAATCGTAAAAGGACGAAAGATACACCCTCGAACAAGGTTTATCATCACGCCAGCTTCTTCAGAAATTTACAATCAAGCTCTTAAAGAAGGATTGATTGAGATTTTCGTAAAATCTGGAGCAGTTGTTACCCATTCTACCTGTGGAGCTTGCATTGGAGGTCATTTAGGCGTCTTAGCACCTGATGAAACCTGCATAAGTTCAACTAATCGCAATTTTACGGGACGAATGGGTTCCCCCAAGTCAAAAGTTTATCTGGCATCCCCTGCAACCGTAGCAGCATCGGCTTTAACAGGAAAAATAACAGATCCAAGGAGGATGGAAAGTGTTAGATAAAATCGAAGGCAGAATCTATGTGTTGGGAGACGATATCAATACAGACGATATCGTGCCGAGTCACACCCTTACAATGAGAGATCCTAACGAAATGGCTAAGTATACTCTCGAATTCGTAGATCCTAAATTTGCGGAGCAAGCTAATGAGATAGATGTAATCATTGGAGGAGAAGACTTTGGGACGGGGAGTTCACGAGAAGAAGCCGTTAATGTGTTTAAAATTCTTGGAATAAAAGCCATTATTGCTAAATCATTTGCAAGGATTTATTTTCGCAACTTGATTAACAATGGCATTCCCGCTATTACGCTCGATTGGAGTTATGATGATTTTAAAAATGGTGACGAGGTTCAAATATCGCTTAAGAACGGAAGGATAATCAATAAAACAACTAGCAAGGAATTTACATTTTCAAGATTGCCACCCTTTTTAACTGATATTCTTGAAGATGGAGGGGTGCTTAACCAATTAAAAAAAAAGTTTAAAAGCTAAATCATGAGTTCAAACCAAATATTAAAAGGCTCGATTCAAGAGACAATGCTAGGTCCTTTATGGGCTCGAGCGGAGTACGGAAAAATATACCCTCAACTCCTAAAAGACGAAAAAGCAATTGAAATAATCAAAAAAATAGCTTTCGAATTTGAAGATATCAAAGAGTATTTATCGGGTAAAAATCAGTTTCGAGGCTTAGGACTCCTTGCGAGAGCAAGAGAATTTGACATTGCCTTGAAAAATTATATTAACCAACACCCAAAAACTACCGTAGTTAATCTCGGGGCGGGTTTGGATACAACTTTTCATAGAGTAGACAATGGCGAAATAAAATGGTACGATTTAGATCTACCCAATGCAATTAATTTTCGCAAGAATCTGATTCCCGAGGGAGTTAGAAATATATGTGTTCAAAAGTCAGTGCTCGATATTAGTTGGTTCGACGAGATCGAATGGAATAATGATTTAGGCATTTTTTTTATTGCTGGAGGGCTGGTTTATTATTTCAAGGAAGAAGATCTTAAATTACTTTTTCGAAAGATGTCAGAACGATTTTCTGGAGGAGAAATAGTGTTTGATGCAATGTCAAGGTTAGCATTAACAAAATTCAACCAAATGGCAAGGAAAGTGGGAAAAGGTAAAGTAGTATATTTTTATCTTAAAAATCCAAATAAAATCTTTTCGCAATGGTCGGAAAAAATTTCCGTGAAAGATTGGTATCCATTGTGGAAGAGAACGGAAATAAATAAAGATTGGGACCAACAGACGAAAAAAATGATAAATTTAAACTTAAAACTAAAAACTTCAAAGATCGTTCTCTTAAAATTCAGGGAATGAAAGCAAATCCTTGATTTTAATAAAGTATTTTAATTTTGCATCTTTTTCACTATCACTAAGTTAATACCATTTCTTAAAAACTTAGGACGTCTAAGACGGTTTCAATATAATGGATATTGAAATGAAGCAGTTAATTTGAATTAACAAAGAACACTACTTCTCCAATTAGTTAAGAATGGTTATTTAACATAATCTATAAAAAATAAAACGGATCACAATGAGCGAAAAGAGAATAGAAGTCAAAGCATTAGTAACGGGGGGACAAGCATCCGGTGGACCTCCTATTGGTCCCGCAGTGGGTCCAACAGGGATTAACATCAAAGATGTCGTTGACGCCATAAACGAGAAAACGCAAGTTTTCAAGGGCTTGACGGTTCCCGTCCGAATAATGTGCGATCCTGAAACCAAACAATTCGAAATTTTCGTAGAAACTCCAAGCACGGCCAGTCTATTGCTCAAGGAATTAGGAGCTGAAATGGGCTCCAAAAGTCCAGGAGAAGAAATACTTGGCGATTTATCCATTGAGCAAATTATGAATGTTGCAAAGGCGAAACGGGACATTTTCTTAGAAAAAACCTTTAAATCTTGTGTGAAGACCGTAGTCGGAACTGCTTTATCCATAGGCGCTACAGTTGAGGGTCAAAATCCTAAGGCTCTACAAAAAGCCATTGATAACGGACAATTCGATGAAGTGATCAAAAAAGGGGAGGCATGATATATGAAACTAGAAGATAAAATGTTGAAACAATCATTAAGCACTGCTATTGATAATTCCGTTCTTAAAATGAAAGGAAAAAAGGATAAAGTTAGAAAGTTTGATGAATCGATTGATTTTATCATCAACCTCAAGGACATTAACCTTAACGATCCAAAACAGCGTATTGAAAAGGAACTCATCCTACCGAACAACATCATCTCTCAAGATATGCCTAACATTTGCGTTATTGCCTCAGACGAGATATTAATGGAAGCTAAAAAGTTAAAAATCGACACCGTAGATTCTGAAGGTCTAATAAGTCTCAACGGACAAGAAAAAAAAGAAAAAAAAAAATTT
>JAEOUI010000229.1 GCA_016839425.1 Promethearchaeota archaeon | reverse complement strand
TTATACATTGATTTATAGAGTTTTTTTTCCACTTCTTTGATATTAATCTCTTGCACGATAGGTCACCTTTTATTGCAGTTCCTCGTTTTGTATTGGATGTAATTTTACGAATTTAATTAAAATGTAAATGCCAAAAGTTATAATTCCCATACATACAACTAAGAATAGAGTCGACTCAATCATTGAATACTCTCCCATGGTGAGTGCTACCAATAAAATTGCAATATAAACGCCCTCAATCACCATTGAATAATAATATAAACGAGTGAATTTCACGAGATATGCAATTAAAATCATTACAACTGGGATAAAAAGCGACATTATCATCGATATGAGAGTGCTTTTGGTGATGCCAAATATGGATGTAAGTATAAATAATGTTAAAATTATCGCAACTAATAGTAATCCTGCCACCCATTTACTTCGATTGGATTTAAATATTTTATTAAGTTCTACTCTTCCTTTTCGAGAATCAACTAAGCGAGATTTGATAACGCCCAGAAAAGAAAAACAAACAATATATACGAGAAAAATAGATACATCGGGAATCAAATACGGAATTACATGTACGAGCAAAAATATCATTCCAATGAAAATGTCCCACAGTCCATCGCTAAATGTTGATTTATAAAGATTATTTTTCATTTCTTTCATATCGAATTCATTCATTATTTTTTACCTCACTTATATTTGGTAGATCTGCCTCTTTGGGTAAGGGGTGCTGTTTTAGAAACTGAATTAGCAAATATAATCCACCTAATACGATACACGAACCCAATGCAAGGGTTATCCACGCAACGATTATCACAATTGATACCAAAAATAACTCAAATAACGCGGAAACTAAAATTATACTACCTAAAATTAGGGCATAATAATACAAGCGAGTGAATTTCGTAAGATACGCGATTACTATTAAAAAAGCAATAAAAGCCAATTCAAAGACAACATCCAATAAAACTTCTAAAACAGCAGGATCTATAGCGAGTTCCATACTCTTATAATCAAATACTAATGTACCAATAATGAATCCAGAAACTGCTACAAATGGTATCAAAAACGGTATTAAGAAAAAAACGATTATAACAACATTTTTATTTCTCCTGCTTATTTTTTCAATTTTCACGCGCCCTTTTCGGGGTAAGACAACATATCTTCTAATAAGATAAGGGATTAATAAACCGATCAATAGGAAAATAAAGCTCATACCTTGTATGTTGAATACGACATTTATAAAACGAGAAATTATGAAATACAATCCTATAAAAATATCCCATATTCCCGCTTCAAATGTCGATTTATAGAGCTTGCTTTTCACATCTTTCATGTTAAATTCTTCTATGATTTTTCACCTTCTTTTGTCGTTGTTGATGGTGTTGGATATTCTTTCAAGTATTTTATTAGCTCGTAGATGCCTACTGAAATAATAATCAAGCTAATAAATAAGAACACGATTGCTTCTATCTCTGATCCCAAATTTGAATAAAGGAATGCTAACAATGAAACGATAAACGCACCCTCTATAAGCAAGGAATAAAGATATAACCGTTTATAATTAATAAAATACGCTAAAACTATTAAAACGCCTGGAAGTCCTAATATTATAAATTTTGTAAGAAGCGAATCCCTGTTAATTTGTAAAAAAACGATAGCAAGCCCTAATAAACCCCCTATTCCTAAAGCTATATATATTGCGACATCCTTGTATCTAAAATCGTTAAGTTCAACTCGCCCCATTCTTGGAATTAATACTTTTTTTTGTACGATCCTTAAAATTATGTTTAAAATTGCCCAGTATGAGAAACATTCTAGGTATGACATTTTAAACAAGTTTCCAAGGACATAAAGAGATAATAGAAGGGAACCAATCATTATATCCCACATTCCGTCCTTAAAAATAGATTGTTTAAGTCTTTTTTTCGTTTCCTTTAGATTCATTTCTTGAATCATTTTCACCTATTTATTTTAAATTAATTTTTACACTGTTTGACAGTGCATTGTTACTTTATTAGAAATACTAGTATTTAAACTCTGCGATACAGTGCAATCTGTTGAATAGTAATATAATATTAAGAAAAAAAAAATCATTTTAAATAAATAAAAGGAGCAAAATTATTCATGATTCGGAAGATATATCGTATAAGAACTATTGAATAACGATAAGCTTTACTTTTTAGGATAAATCTGAAGGAAATTCTTTTTAATACTTCATTATCATTCCAAATTGTTTTATATTATAGGAGCAGATCTTATTCTCCAGAAATTCAAAATTTTAAATAAATTCAAAGGATGTGAAGTATCATTTCCAATAATAGAGGAACTCTTATCATAGGAGTTATTGCTATAATCTTAGCAATTGCTAGTATGGGATTATGGTCATATAGCACATATATTTCTCAAACGAATCAAGCGGCGGAAAATCCAATAGATATTGCCTCGTCTCTTCGGGGCAAGGCATTTATCTCGGGTAGTGGTGTCATTAATTCTATGGAATACACGACCATAATTCTTCCAAACGAAAGTTACGATCCTGGAAATCACTTTGAAAATGGAAAATATACCGTTAGCAATGATGGATATTACGATTTAAGAGCAAAGATATTAATGAATGCTTATTCGGGCGATCAAATCGAACTATGTTTTTTCAACGACTCAACATATATAGCCTTAGAAGAATTTTCACCCGGTGCTAATACAACAGGAACACATTTTTCAATAAACGCTATTTTATGGTTAAATATAGACGACGAGATAACTTTCCAAGTATATTTCGGTACAATCGTTCCGTTTTATACGAGAAGCTATATAGGGACATCTACTGACCTATTAACTTATTTCTCTGTAGAATATTTAGGAAGCTAATAATTCAATCTTTAATCTATTTTTTTTTCTATCACTTTAGATTTTATTGACAAATCCAAACATGCTTTTATTTTAATATGGATCATTTTTCTATTGCATGATAAAATAATCCCTATTTTGTAAAAATAAATTTTCTAATACTCTAGAATTTCAACCAAATTGTTAGATCTTTAATTTCTTCAGATAGAAATATTTTAATATTTTTTAAAATATGATTGATGTGCGATGTCTAATAATTCAAAAATTTTAAAAAACTCCCCTAATGGCAAAAAAAATGTCTCAAAAATGATTTTATTATTTATTGCATTAGATATAATTGTTCTCATTATTTCCTTTATTCTTCCTTATATTTTCGTTTCCATCAACCAATCAGAAAGTTGTTTGCATCATTTTGAGGACTTCGCTAATAATCCATGGATATTGGGGAGGGCCCTTGGATTTACAACTTTTATATGGTTTGCATTTACAGTTATTATTGGCGCTAACACGAAAAAAATTGGTAAATTATTCAATTCCTATCAAACAGCTAAAAATTTCCATTGCTTGCACGCTTTAATAACAAGTCTGATATTCGTCGCTCATGTTGTAACTCTTCTTAATTCCGATCCATGGGGTCCATTAATATTTAGGACGGAATACAATCACCTTCCATTCAGCTTGTTTGTCGCAAAAATTTGGACTGGCATCATATTTGCTATTGTTATGATCGGGACTACCATAATGTTTTTTTATTTGCGGAATGTTAATCGGTTAAAAAAATTTGGATACAAGCGTTTTATCAAGATTCATCATTTTATGCTCTTGATGACCATGATTTTAGCAGTACACATTTTCTTAATAAATACAGAATTGATGATAATTCTATGGGGGTGAAATAAAAACGAAAAAGATTGCTTATATTGCATTAGTGGGTTTTATCGTCGCTTCAGTTTTATCTATAGTGGTAACTTTCAACGCCCCAATGAACATTGAAGATGAAGACGAGGAAGAGAACGAGGAAGAAGAGGAGATAAATGACGGTAAAATAATAAAAATCCCAAATTGTGAAATTTCAAAAAATCTTGAATTCAAAAATGTCATTTCTCCATGCCCGACTTCGTTTTATTCAATATTTTCATTATTTTTTTTTATCGATAAATGCGATTTATAAAATTACTCAATTTATCTGAAAATCGCATTTAAAGGTTTAATAATAATGACATTTTTATTAATCATGGTTATAAATGTATTTCATACAGGAAATTAGAGCAAAAATTATCTCGATTATTAAAAATAATACTTCGGAAATCATTGATTACAACAATTTACGTATTGAAATCGCTCAATTACTTCCTGAAGGTATTTCTATAAGTGATGGTTATTTAGTATTTCCTGAAAACAATAAGGAAAAGAGCAATTTCTTTGAGCTAGTAATATATGATAATATTTCTAAAAATACTTCTCCTAATGATAAAAATATTGATTATGAAAATGTCTTAGCAATTATGGAATATATTACCCAAAAATATCCCATAACCGAAAGTTTAGAAAATTTAGTAGATGTAAAGAAATTAAGAAACCTGAAAACGAAAAATAGCAAGAAAAGTAATTTATGGAGTGAGAATCCTTCTAAATTCGAGTTAAACGATATTAATAAACCCTATCTTATCATTTATTCATGTGATTATAAATCTTCGGAAGGTCGCAAAGAAGACATTGTAATGGATTTTTATAATCAAGCAAGCAAATATAATATTGAAGATCTTCCCGACGAGATAATTCTAGAAGATAAAAATTTGTGGTTCTTGAATCCAAGTCTTTTCAAGAAGAAAATAAAAGGATTCGAGATCGGTTGGAGTCGTTTGGAAGTATTAGAACGTCCTCAATCGTGTTATATATGCAATAAAAAAATATTTCGTCAGCATTTTTTTTATGATAAACTATGCATGAGCTGCGGAGATTTGAACTATTTAAAGCGTGTTCAAACGGCTGATTTATCGGGAAGGATTGCACTTGTCTCAGGTGCTCGGGTTAAAATAGGATATCACATTGGCCTTCGCTTGCTTCGCTCGGGTGCCAATTTAATTGCGTTAACAAGATTTCCTCACGATGCCGCATTGAGATACTCACAAGAAACCGATTTCAATGATTGGAAAGATAGACTAAATATTTATGGATTGGACTTTCGTGACATTGCTAGTGTCAATTTATTCATTCAATTCCTAAAGGATAAATATCCTTATTTAGACATAATCATAAACAACGCGGCTCAGACCGTCAGGCACCCTCCTATTTACTATAGGCATTTGATGGAAAACGAACTAAAGGCTTTACAACAGCTTCCAGAATCGACTTGGGATCTTCTGCAAGGAGAAACTGATTTTCAGGAAATTGGCGACCAAAAGCTCTTAACACATCAAGCGAAAAACGATCTCATCTCCACGATGGTTCCCAAATTACAAAAATCCGCAGAATTATCGCAAATTCCCCTTAGCGAGGAAGATGTTTACGAGTACGGCGAAATATATCCTAAAGGACAATACGATCAATATGGGGAACAACTCGACCTTCGAGATTTTAACTCGTGGGTAATGAGAATGGACGATGTGAGTGTTCCTGAAATATTAGAGGTTCAACTGATCAACCAAGTCGTTCCTACAATGTTTGTTAGTAAGTTAAAGGCAATGTTTAAACGAAGTCCAAATCAAGTCAAATATATAGTAAATGTATCTTCTCCAGAAGGACAATTTCGTTTTGATAAAGAAAATCGCCATCCTCATACCTGTATGGCGAAAGCTGCGTTAAACATGCTTACATTTAGCATTGCAGAAGATTACGCTCAAGATAAAATCTTCGTTACCTGTACCGATCCTGGGTGGGTTACCGAACAATTTCCGTTAAAAGGACGTAGCAAGAAAAATCGAAAATTTGCCATAGACTTGGAAGACGCTGCAGCTCGAGTGTGCGATCCTATATTTATGGGTGAAAACGAGCAAAAATATTGGCGCGGGTATTTCTTCAGGCATTATAAAAAATCTGATTGGTAAAATACAATTTAAAAAACCAATAAAAGCCTATATCCATTTTCCCAAATTCGATTGGTCCATTGAGTCTGGATCCTCACCAATATTCATTAGTTTTAACATGACATCGAAGTTTAAGTATCGTTCCGTTATACTCTTAATTTTTTCGAGTTCCCTCCCATTAATAAGGATTTCTCTAATTTTTCCCGAAGCTCGATAGGTGTATCGAACATATTGAAGCGCAGTTCTAAATCCGTTTTTGAGAAGGATCTCGTGCACTCGAGTCAAAAATAAACCAGGACTAGAAACACTTTCCCATTCTTTTATTGTTCCTGTGTAATTATTGGTAAGTTTCTTAGCACTTGCTTGCATTTCCTCGAGCTTTCGTTGGTCGATTTTTTTTTGCGGTTTCCGAATTGGAAGGTTTAAAAGGCATCTAAAAGGCTTGGTGACGGTATATAATCTAAAATAGTGCTTTAAAAGACCATATATATAATATTTATTTCTCGTGGTGAAGCCCAGTCCTTCTGCTTTTGAATAAGGTACTCCTAGATACTCGCGCACTTCTTTATAGTTTGCTAAAGTCTGTATTTCGTGAGAAATTAAAAATGAGTAAGCAGAATAAATCACTACGCCATACCGAGCGGGAAGGATGTAAACATAACGTAATGGTAAGGTTTTTTCAAGGAGTTCGAGATCGGAATATTTTTCCAAAGCCATAAATCTCTCAAGCATCTCGACGATCTCTTCTGATTGTTCTAACTGTTCCGGAGTTTCGCGATGAGCCCATACATTTTGATTATATGGGACTTTACGGGGCATTACTCGATGGTCGCCTGCCAGTTTACTCAAGTAATTAAAAGTAAGACCCCAATCGGACTTCCAATGAGGACTTTTAAAGTGATACCTCGATTTTTTGTATTTTGGGTATTGATTTTCCATTGTCAACGCTCGTCAAGTATATATAATTAGGACAGGTTTCAAACTATCGTTTGCGTTTCAAAAATGCTCTTCTTTTGAAACTTGTTTTATCATCATCGTGCTTATATAGAACACTCAATTTAAATGTCCTAATACAGTTATGTCAATCTAGCATGCTTACAATAAAAAAGTTATTGATTTGGGTGCAATTTTTAAAAAGCATCAAAATTAGGTTTAGAACAGGTTTCGACAACTGCGTTGTCGTGCAAAAAATGTATTTCTTTTTGCATTGTTTCTTTATCATTGTTCCCTTTAATAGGAGAACTCATATTTAATGTTCTAAACAGTTAAGATATGATAAGAAAAAGTTGTTAAAAAATTCTTGTGTCAAGAATTTAAGTTATATAATAGGTTGAATAATTAGGGTAGGTTTCCGAGTAGGACTTACTCGGCAGAAAACATGCTTTTGGGTTTTCTGTTGTTTTTCCATCATTGTTCTTATTAAAACAAGAACTCAATTATTGTACCCTAAGTAGGTATTTAATTTATAGGAATAATTTAAAAAAAAGTTTTGTATGGAAATAAAAAGTGTTCTTAAAAAATAAGAGAATTTAGGACAGGTTAGCTAATCGTACGATTACCCGACAAAAACGCATTTCTTTTGTCGCTGTTTTTCCATCATCGTGCCTTTAAATGAACACTCAATTGTCCCGTGTCCTAAAACAGTTGTTAAATAGAAAGAAATTTTGATTAAAAAACTTATAGGTTCAATTTTAAACTCTTTTTTAAGAGATATTGCTGTTTCTCGTCATTGGAGCAATTATTCCAATTACGGATGTTTTAGGATTTCTTATTAGGAGAGGTAATTGGTTGCTTGTGATCATAAACACTAGAGTGTCAGATGTTTGATTAGAATTAATTGATTGTATTGAAGCGCAGATTTTATAGATTAAATTCGTGTCGTACCAAGAATCAAAGATTTTAATGTGTTTTTTCCTATTACATAACTCTAAGATGGTATTAAATTTGCACTTTAAAAATCCTTGGAGGTTGGATTTGGACGCCTCATAAAGGTTATGATGAAAATTGTTTTTAGAATTAAAAATCAATCCAGAACCCATTGAGACGTCCAATATACAACCATTTTCCTTCAATCCTGCTATTTTTTCGTTTATTGATTTTTGTCCGAACTCAAGAAAATTTCCATAAGGATGTAACTCAAACATCTCCAAGACATTCTTGAGTTGATTTTTGGTTAAGGAGCGTGTTGATAGAGAGAAAAAATATTTTAACCCATTTTGTTTGAATTGATTATATAAAAATGATGAAGTATTGTTTTTCTGTAGTTGTAGAAAGTTAGATACTATTTCTTTTTTATGTTGTCCTTTTTTAATTGGAAGTTCAATATTACAACCACTCTTTTCAAGGTGAACAAGCCAAGAAATAATATTTGGTGTTATTTTAAAAGCTTTTTGATCCTTTAAGTTTAATTCTTTAACTATACACCCTAAATCTTTGTCTGAAACTGAAGTATTTCCACTTGAACAGACAATTCCTTTTGTATAATATACTATTGGAGCAATTTTATTTTTTGGAATGAGTTGAAGTAATTGAATTGTATCTATTTGTAGTTGAGTACAAATTATCTTGTTTAAATCCCTTTCCAATCTTGCTAGGGACAAAGCATCGATAGCTAAGAGAGGAGTACCGTTAAACGGAATTAATTCTCCTTGATCTTGAATGTTGATATTATCGTGACAATTCCTACTTATTTTTTTTAAGTCTGCGTGGAATTTAACACCAAGATCCGAATCACCTGCTAATATTGAATTTATGTGAAAGGAACTTGCTGGATTGAGTGTTATGAGTTTCTTTACCCAAACATCACCTTTTGTCGCTAATATTTTCAAGACTCCAAATGGAATATCCTCCTCAAATCGTGCAAGCTTTTGATAATAACGTTCGTAAGCGAGCTCGTATGCTTTAAATTCATCTTTTTTAGAAATTTTTGACAATATTACGAGAGATCGAGAAAAGATGTAAGGATCTAGGTCCCCTACGAGAAGATTTAAAACTTCCCTTTTTATTTGGTTACTAAATAATTGATTAATGGCGTTTAATATAGCCCATTTGCAATGTTTTTGTCCTTTTTTAGCCAATATAGGATAGATCTCTGGAGCTGTTTTCTTGGAATGAGCCGCTAATATTCGAAATTCTTCTGAATCAAGCAAATTATCAAATTCAATGAAAGTTTCTAAGGTCCCAAACAATAAATCGTAAATATCTTTTTTCCCCCTTCTATAATAAAGATCGTCTAATAAGCTCAAGCGAGAAATGAACCAATTAGGATTTCCACAACGCGCAAGTTGATATAACATCTTTTCTACTATTTCTTGAACTGCGTTAGGAGCAACCTTTGTTAAACACGCTACAACTTGCGATTGCATGGTGGAGTTAAAGCCAAAGGGGAGGTTTTGAGGATTATAATCGGTTGAATAATAAGATGTAATAAGCATTTTACTGAGACCTACCTCTGCAATACCTTGCACATAAGATTTGAGTGCTACAAAATGCTCTTCAGGTGGTAGATTGAGTGGTCGTCCCTCAGAAGTTCGTGCAAATTCTTTTAATAAATCATATTTACCGTTTTTCAAGTTGAGCGCTTCTTGGGCAGGAATGGTCCTTATTGCCGTGTGAACGCATGTGACCTCAGCTTCTTCGTTTCCTTTCTTAAAAACAATTCGGTTGTGTGGTTTACCGTTTACGACATTAACTCGCGCCCCGATTTTAACATTAATTAAATTATTAATTGAATCATTATCTAACGAAAACCATGCCTCATAGCGATAGCCGTTTTTGAGAGGGATTTTATCAAGAAAAGGATCAAATTCAAAATGTTTCATGTAATATTTACTTTTTTCGGCATCGTGCATGGTCAAATTTTCTCCAAATCTTTCTTGAATAATAATAATCCCTCCCTATCCTATTTTGTTTTTTTTTTGTTTTGTTGAAAATAGTAATGAAAGGTAAGATTTAATACATTACCTTCATACCATATTAATATAATACTAGTTCGATCTGAAGGTAAGAATATATGACAAGAATCGTACAGATTTGTCCCGTTGGGTTTGAATTTCATAGAATTTTGGAGGGTGTTAGAATACACCCTTCAAATGTGTTGTATCTATTGAGAAGTTTTAAAAAAGAAGTAAAAAGGGGTGATCCCGACGCTAAATTAATAGAAATAGCAAATAATTATGTGGAAAAACTCTACGAGCATTTCAAGCAATCAGATACATTCACGGAGGTGCATGTTAGGGACACGAGAATAATAAGCTATATGGAAGCCATTCGGGAATTGTGCGAGATCATTAAAATAGAGTTAGATATGGGAGATGTCGAAACGATTTACATCAACACATCAACTTCAAATAAATTATTCGTGAGTGTTGCTATGTATGTTGGTTCATTTTTTCCTGGGATTATAAAATTATTTTATTTAAGATCTTCTCGCTATACCATCAACCACCTTCTTGACGATGATCTGGATAAAGAAGAGATAAAGAATATATTTACTGAACTTGGCATGACATACAAAAAAGAAGGAGAGACATATCACAACATTGACATTCCAGTATATCCTATTCAAATACTCTCTAACGAAAATCAAGTAATTTTAAAAACGCTTAACGAATTAATTGGCGAAAAAGACGACTGGGTTACCTTCATGAGCCTATTATCCAAAATGGGCGAAGAAGAAAAGGATAAAACAACTAAAATGAGATACAGTCATCACATTAAAAAATTAAAACAACAAATCCTCCTCGAAGAAAAAGTTCACGGAAGACAGAAATCTTATAAATTAACCGAAGCGGGAAAGATTTTGGGTTTGATCTATTCTTATTTTCACTTGGATAGGCTGCACATTTCAAGATGAGTTTTATGGTTTTAATTTAGGATCTAAAGATATAATTTTGTCGTTAAATTGTATCCTTTCGAGCTTGCTTGTCACTTTCAAGCCAGTCACGGCGTCTATAGTATTCGGGAGTTTGAAAATCCTGTGAAGGTCAAATGTACCATCTTTTGATCGGAAATTCTCGTTGTCCGTAAGTGGATTTCCTTCTTCGTCTTTTAATTCTTCTATTAAGTTTTGAATTTTCACGAGTTCCATTTCTTCTAACTTATTCTCTTCGTCGAGACAATACACATGATATCCTTTAAATCCACTATGTATGACGCGTACCTTCCATCCTAAATCTATTAATTTTTCCTTTAGGAGATGTCTTTTTTTAGCCGCTTCTTCCAAGCACTTGAGGCAGTATCCTTTATTTCCGATTACATGCGGTTTGTGATCGGAGTCTACATCAAACGCCGCAATAACACGAGGTTGGGGATATCCCTTGCCGTAATAATCTCGTTGAGGGATCAGCATCGAGGCTAACGAATAATATAATCTTACGGGAAATTGCCCTTGCTTGAACAAATGCAATATTGATTGCTTTAATTTTGATGTTGGCGTGTGTTTAGCCGTTTTCGTTAATTTGCGCTTTATTCCATACCAATTTCCACTGCCAAGAAGAATGCGAACGTGTCTACTCGGAACAAAAGGTTCAAACCAATCAGGTAATTCAAAATCTTCCTTATAATAATTAAATATTGCCGAATTGTCTAAAAGTACTTGGAATACTTGGATATTTGGAGGGATATTCAAATTATTATCAAATCTGGGAGCGCATATAATGCAAATTTTTAATCCCAAGCGCTTCCGCTTTTGATCGTAAAAATCAATCCATTTTTGATTGATAGTAGCCTGTTTGAGTTCAATCATTATAGACTCAGATTCGACATCAAGACCATCTATTTCCGTGGATTGACCGTCTTGGAATTTTAATGAAAGAGAATGATAAAAATCCATGCCTAATTCCTTCGATAAAACGGCCAAGCCTCTAACTTCGTACCAATAATTTCGAGTACGTAATTTTTTGTTGTCTTGGAATATCACGGCCACGCCGTTTGGAATTTTAAATCTCGCAATTTCGTAAGGTAAAGGATTGATCCTAATCCCTCCAAGTTCGTTTTTAATATTCAATAATGTGTTCTCAAGTTCGTGTTCTTGAATATTTCTTGATGTAGTCGTTTTACCTTGTTGAATAACGAGCTTCATGGGTATTATGATTTAAAATCCTATATAGTAGATACTCCTTGATCTAATATAAAATTTTTATATCAAACATCGACTAGTTATTTAATTCGATGTCTCAGGATAAAAAATTAAAATGGAATATTTTTTAAAACCGGATATTTCCTTCCAATTCCAAATGCGCTTTCGCTGATTTTAATGGATTGGACAAGCTGTCTTCGCTTATATTCCGATTTTAGATACAAGGTCCTCACACGATCTATCGTTTCCTTTTCGATTCCCTTACTCTTTAAAGCCTCAAGTTCTGAACCAATCCCGTGCTTTATGATCTCCTCTAAAATTATATCAAGCAAGTTGTATGTTGGGAGAGAGTCGCTATCTTTTTGTTTTTCGCGTAATTCGGCCGTGGGAGGTCTTTCAATAATTCCTTTAGGAATGATTTCTTTTTCTTTGTTTATATAATCACAGATGGCGTAAATCTGAGTTTTGAAAAGGTCTCCAGGAATATTTTTTCCTCCATTGGTATCTCCATATAATGTACAATATCCAACACCTATTTCTGATTTATTACCAGTAGATACGAGCAACCAATTAAATTTATTGGAATAATACATTAAAATGGTTGCCCTGATTCTTGCTTGAAGGTTTTCGTCGGCAATATCAAAGGATATCTCTCCCAGATTCTTTTTAAGGTCTGATTCGTATTTTAAGAATAGATCATTAATGGGGTGGACTTTATAATCTATATCTAGATTTTCGCACAATTCTTTTGCGAGGTTCAAGCTTTCTCGTGATGTGTAATTAGTTGGCATCATTATCGCGTGTACTTCATCTTTTCCTAATGCTTTCGTGCATATATACGCCGTGAATGCAGAGTCAATTCCTCCACTTAATCCCAAAACAACTCCAGTAAACGCATTACTCTTTCGAAAATAATCTCTCAAGTTGAGTTCCAAAGCTTTTACCACATCTTCCCTCCAATCATTGTTTATTGATAATGGTTTATGAACGGTATTAGATTTGAAGAAGAATTCAAAATCAGCTACATGTTCTTCAAACGCTTTTGCTTGAAACATAATTTCTCCCTTGTTATTTACAATAAAACTACGACCATCGTATACTATTTCGTCTAAACCTCCGACCATGTTGACATAAACGATTGATACTGACAATTCCTTTGCTTTTCGTTTAAGAAGATTGGTTCGTATTATTGGTTTATTTATGTGATAAGGGGAGGCGTTTATGACCACAAGTAATTCTGCACCATTAATGACTAACTTCTGAGCGACTTTATCGTTGTATGAATCGTCCCATATATCTTCACATATCAAGATTCCTGTAGGAATGCCTTTAATGTCTATTGGAATATAATCTTTATCAAAAGTAAAATATCTAAATTCGTCGAATACATCGTATTCTGGGAGTAGGCGTTTGTTAATGATAGACTTGATCTCACTTTCTTGGAATATTATGGCCGAATTGTAGAATGGGTGCAACGATTTCTTTAAGTGAGATGGTTCGGTAAAGGTTCCGAGTACGATTGTTGCATTTGTTTTTACATTTCTAATCGCTTGAATCCATTCCTTATTCCTTTGTCTTATAAGGGGATCAAAGATATGATCCATGAGAGGATATCCAACTAAGGACATTTCAGGGAAGATCACTAAATCTACCGTGGAGTGATTTTTAATAATTTCAATGATTTTTTTTGCGTTGTATGAAACATCCCCAACAATGGGATTGATTTGTGCCATTACTATTTGTATTGTTTCAGGGTTTTTTGCCAATCATAGTTCACCGATTTCATTTATAATTATACTATTGCAACAATCGTTTATTTATTCCATTATGAAAAGATCACAATTTTATTTAAATTCAATTTCTTCCATTCTTTGCGGTGAGATTGATTTTTAAAATCAAAAAAAAGTTCATACTTTCTCATACCCTTTCTGAAGCATTATTATTTTTTATGAAAATTTGATTAAATTATCTAAAATTAGATAATTGGTTAAGAAAATCTTCTCAATCATGTTTAAAAGAAGAATTTCGTTAGTTTAATTAGTTAATACAACTAAAAAAAATAAATAAAATTATAAAAAAAAGTAGGAATTAAATTGGCAGCAGCAGATATATCTTTTATCATAATATGCACTGCACTCGTGTTTATCATGACTCCGGGATTAGCGTTTTTCTACGGGGGATTGCTACGAAAAAAAAGTATGATAAATATGATGGCGATGTGCTTCGTGTCGATCGCAATAGTTAGCATCATCTGGTTCTTTATATCGTACAGTTTAGCGTTTGCTCCCGATGTAGGTGCGGGATTTATAGGTGGATTAGATTATATTGGTCTTGTCGGAGTAAGCGGTGCTCCAAACGATGCATACACAGCTGATATGCCACACATGCTCTTTATGGTCTTTCAGCTAATGTTTGCCATCATCACGGTGGCCATTATTGCAAGTCCATTCGCAGAGCGAGCAAACTTTGCGGCTTTTTGCATTTTCATCTCCATTTGGCTCATAATAGTTTATTCTCCTATTGCTCATTGGGTTTGGGGAGATGGAGGATGGTTAAAAACTCTGGGTGCTTTAGACTTTGCTGGCGGTACTGTCGTTCACATCAATGTTGGATTTGCAGCATTAGCAGTTGCTCTCGTTATCGGGCCAAGGAAAGGATACCAAAAAGAACCGATGGGTCCTTCCAATGTGCCATATGTTCTCTTAGGTACGGGGTTATTATGGATCGGATGGTTTGGATTCAATGGTGGAAGCGCTTTAGCAGCTAACGAAACGGCAGTATTGGCAATGTTTAACACGCATCTTGCAGCATCAGGAGCGGCTATCGTGTGGATGTTAATTGAATACTTCAAGACTTCGAAATACAGTACCGTAGGATTAGCATCTGGGGCGCTTGCTGGATTGGTCGCCGTCACTCCCGCAGCAGGGTTCGTTGAGCCTTGGGCCGCACTGATCATTGGTGCCACTTCGAGCATTATATGCTTTATAGTTCTTTCGATACGGAGTAAATCAAAAGTTGACGAGTCGTTAGATTGCATTTCAATACACGGAACGGGAGGTATTTGGGGAGCTATCTTAACGGGAGTTTTTGCGAGCGTTGGCTCTTCTGGTTTAATTACGGGAAATCCTGGGCAAGTTTGGATTCAAACCGTTGGTGTAATGGTGACAATAGTATACTCTTTTGTCCTGACGCTCGTTCTCGCCTGGGTTATCAATAAAGTCATTGGATTTCGGGTACCTCCTGAGCAGGAATACATCGGTCTTGATGTGTCGCAACACGGGGAAATAATAGCGTGAGGTGAATAAGGTGAAAAAAATCGAATGTATTATAAGACCAGAAAAATTGGAACCCGTTAAACAAGGTTTATTCGAAAAAGGCATCAAAGGCATTACAATGACCGAAGTAAAAGGACATGGTAGCCAGCGTGGTATTAAGCTCGTAGGACGATCTGGTGAATATTGCATTGAATGGATTGTCAAATTGAAACTCGAAATAGTCGTGAGTAATAAAGTCAATATTCAAGAAATAATAGATGTCATTATCGAAAAAGCTCAAACTGGACAACATGGAGATGGTAAAATATTCATAACGCCCGTTGAAGACGCTATACGAATAAGAACAAAAGAATGTGGAGAAGATTGTCTTTAATTTCCAAATTAAAATAGATAATTAGTACATTTCAAAAATTTATTATTTTTTTATTTTATTAAAATTTTTAAAACTTTTAGCAATTAGTGATTATTTATTCTTATTTTTATGTGATATCAACTTAAATTAAGAAATTTTGTAAATTATAAAGTAATCTGGATTAAGATATCTATTAAATTAACATTTCCTGAGCTAAATATTTATGCGAATTAAAATTAATTTTATATAGCGAAAAAGAAATATCTGTAAATAGAAAGAATAAGGTAAAAAATAAAATTAAGGCGAAAAAAAAAGGATTTAATTCTTTTCTTTTAGATCATCATCAATTTTTGAATATTCTATTACACTCTTTTGACTAATTTCAAGATCTTCGATCTCTTCTTCTTCCAAATATTTCTCTTTTAGTTCCATCCTTTCAAACACTTTTTTATTCGTTTAATTATTATTTTTTTTTATCTTCAGTTTTATTTATTTCCCAAGACAAGCTTTAATTTGGAAAATCCTTCTTTCAGTTTAAAATCAAATCCCATGCCTTTCAAAACTTCTTCCAAGAATGTTTTTATAAATTTTTTTTGAATATCTGAACCTAATAATAGCGTGAATCTATTTGGGGCGTCAGTCACGATATTAAAGAAATTACACGCTTCTAACCTTCGAATTATGTTTTCTACAGAAAGAAGACCCAGATCTTGGGTGAATTCTTCTGCATGAGCTATGCCTATTGAGCGGTTCATTTCCCAGAAAGATTCGCTTTTAGGAGATTCTTCTATGAATTTCAGAAATGAAAGGTAATGATCTATGTCTAGAATAATATGTTCGCCGTGAGAAAGTAAATCTAAGTAAAAATTAATGCGTCGGGCGCTTCCATTCTTGTTTCCCTCGAGTAATTTGTTGTATTTATGGTAAAATTTTATCGCTTTTCTTACAAGTTCCGATTGCGAATCGTTGGTTTCCTCCTTAATATCTTGTAATAAGTTAAAAGTTCCATCGTCCATTGCAATCGTTACTCGATTGTTTATTTTACCTCCTCCGTTGATGTTTTTTTCCATTTTAATCACGTTTTTATCCCTCTTTCGAGATTATTTTTTCAGAAGCATGTATATATTCCATCGTTGAGATATAACACATAATTTTTCGTAATAATCGTAAAATCGTAATAACGACTTCATATAATATCAAATAGTTCATTAATCTATTTAAATATTACCATAAGTGCTTATGATCCCGACAATAAGATAGTGCATCTGCAATATTGAATAACATTATTACTATGCACTTGAACTTAATAATCTTTAAAAAATCGCTT
>JAEOUI010000228.1 GCA_016839425.1 Promethearchaeota archaeon | reverse complement strand
TGAACCAAAAAAAGAGCTTAGCTGGAGTGGCCAACAATAACGAGGGCTTTAGAATGAAGCATTCTTAATGGATTTTTCGGTTTTGTTACTTTGTAAAAAATAAAAGGAAAAAATTAGAATAAAAAAATAATATGAATTATAAAATTTTATTTGATTAAATTCAGGCGAAGTCGTTAAACCAATATCTTAATGAGCGAGGGAACATTAAAGTACCACATGAGCGAAGGAAACGAAAAAAATTTTCTCGTTGGTATTTTTGGAGAAAATCTTGAAAGAAGGAACCTTATAGGACAAGCATTAGGAGCCCCGGGAACTAAATCAGACATTCAATTTTACAATAGGCTTGATGCGGGATTGGGACAAGTTTTTTGTGCCTTGACACCTATTGACTATCCCGATAAGATAAAACCGTTTTTACAGACACTGACCATAACAGACATTCATATTTTAGTCTTAGATTTAGAAGACGGTCTAAACGCTGTGGTTGGAGAACTATTAGTCGGAATGGACATGTTTCATCAGATGCTTGATACAAAATCTCTTGTTGTAATTACGGGAATTAACGAAAAAACGGAATGGAAGTTAGAAGAAACAAAAAAGCAAGTTAAAAATATTCTCAATACTACGAGTTTAAAGGGAGCTGAAGTTCTCGAAATTAAGGACGATGATAAAGAAGGATACGAGAAAATAAAAAAGAAGGTCATCGAGATCGGAACTAAAGAAGCGGCTTTAAAAAAAAAGGAAAAATTTTACACCAAGGTTCTAATTGATCATGTTTTTCCAGTGAAAGGAATTGGGACGGTCATATTAGGCGTGGTTAAAAATGGTAAATTAAACGCAGGCGAGATGGTTGAGCTAGTTGGCTATGATGGGGGCCCACCAAAAAAAATCATCATCCGAAGCATTCAAAAGCACGATAGAGACTTTAAAAATGCAACTGAGGGAGATAGAGTGGGTCTTGCATTAAAAGGAACCATTTCTCCCTCTGATATCAGCCGAGACAACATGATCGTATCGCAAGGAGTATTTAAAAGAGAAAATGATATTTCAGCAACAGTCTATATTAATCAATTTTACAAACCCAAGGGAGGAACCATCAAGCCTGGAGATGGTTCTCAATATTACGCGCTTACGGAATTGAAAATCTCTCCAGTAAAGTTCGTTGAAGGCTCCGAAATAGCACCTGGAAAATCTGGAGAAGTAAAAATTAAAATGGAAAAACCTTTAGTCCACGATGGTTTAGGATTGAAAGGTGTTATCACGGAGTTAAACAAGTTCGAGAATAAATTAAGAATAGTTGGATACTTTGTCCAAAATTAATACTATTTACTTATTAGTCAAAAGAACAGATTTATCATAAAAATAATTTTTGCCTCCCTCTTGCAAAGAGGTATTCCTTAAATAACTCTCCTTTCGGATTTTTTTATTCAAGTCATCATTGAGGTTATTTGCAGTCCTTGCCTTTTTTTAGATTCAAGGCGTTAAACGCTGGATCTTGTAGATTTCTTTGCTCTGTCTTGATCGATCTGTTTACCTGATGCAAATATTTCATTGCCCTTTTTTTACCTTCTGTTATGTTTTTAATCATTTCTTCCTTGTTTATGCCCCCAGAAAGCACGAAAGCGGTCTGGAACGAATTTCCCGGGGAGAGTGTTATGAAAGCAATTTGCAGGGCAGACGACAGTTCTCCTTGTGTATCGTATAGATCATTGGCAAGATTCAATTTTTCGTTGTTAATGATAAGATCTTTCGTTAAATTAGATTCGAAATGAGTAGGTTTTGATATCGTCGAAAAACCCCCGTATAGTTTAGTCATGTCGTATTGATAAATAATATCGTTCTCAATGTCATAACCCGAGTAATCGTTATCGTATCCTTCCAAGCCGTTCACATCGAAATCGAAAAAGAAATACATTGAAAAATCAATCAAGTTGAAATCTGACATATTTTTCAAGGTAAAAAACGAGATCAAATAGGGTTCATGAGGATATAAGAAAATATCGATGTATAACCTAACAAGGTGTTGTTCGTTCTTGAATGTAATCTGATTAATCTTGTTTTCCTTGATGAGTGCTTTCAAGTATTCTTTAATGTCGAAATCGAGTGTAATTCTATGGATTGAAGATCCTTTTCGGCTATTAACGAGCTTGTAAATTGGTGTTGGTTCAATATTTTTCAGGATTACAGGAAGGGTTCCAATATTTTTTCCTTTTAATTTAAAGCTAAACCGGGGACCAGCGTTAGTAGGATCTGTGAGAAATAACAAGTATTTATCCTTGTATTTGATTTCTTTAATCGAAAAACCCATCAGATATCCAGCGGCGTTTCATGTAGCTAAAATGTCGTTGAATTGTATCTTTAAAACATTTGAAAAGTCTGTTCCACCTCCCTTTTTCTAGTTCTTACCTCCAAGATTGCATTAATATTCTTTATATCAGAATAAAATTGAATGTATTGATATAAAAACATTACGGACATTTATTATAGATCGAATATTGTAAATTACATCGTTTCAAGTATTTTATAGGCTATGTATGTAAAAATTTCTGGAACATTTTCACCTGTTTTTGCGCTCGTGAGGATGTAGTGAAATCCAATTTTTTGAGCTTCAGTTTTAATCTCATCTTCACTTAAGATGATTTCGCTTGTTAG
>JAEOUI010000554.1 GCA_016839425.1 Promethearchaeota archaeon | reverse complement strand
CTGAAGAAAAATGCATTTCTTGCTTTTTATGTATTGACTCATGCCCGAGATATGCAATAAAGGAAACATGATAAGCTATAATCTTTTCTTTTTTATTTTTCCTTATTTTTGAGATAATTGGGGTATTTATTTACAAGAGATTAAAAAAAAAAAAAATAATCTATTTTCGAAGAAAGAGTTTCTTAACCCATTCTGGCAGTATATAACCAGTGTAAAAGAAAATTGCACTCGAAACGAGAATTAATCGGATTGTAACCACCATCACTTCATTAAGCAAGCTACCAAGAGAATCCAGAACTGCTCCCAGATTGAAAAGGATAAAAGCTAAAATTAGCAATTTTCCTTTTAGTTTAATCATGCTATCTTCTGATTTTAATGATTCTCTTGCAAATAATAATCCCGTGATTAACAATGTTATAACGCATCCCATTAACATTATTACCGAAAAAATCTCATATTCAATCCGAAAAGGTGTTATTTCCGTTCCTAGTTGATCCATGTCATAGAATAGAAATACGAAAAAGAATATTTCATAAATTGTGCACAGTACTACATAAACTCCTTTTATAATCATCGCTCTATTCTTGGATACTGCTATGAGATCCAAAATTACAATAACCCAAATCGTTATTGAAAAGGGCAAAGTTCCGACAGCAAGAATAAAATAAATACTTGTAGGTAATTTTATATCTAATATAAGAATCATTAGAAAGTTTATACCATCGGGCACCCAAGGCATCGCTAAACCAGTCCAAGCAATGCCCACTAATAACAGTTCTGATTTTCTATATTGGAAATAACGAGAAATGATTATGATTCCAATGACTGTATTAATAATAACAAAAATCAAGCTAAATCCTCCTTGAAGGAGGTCAATGGTTTGTAAAGTTTCTCTTATCATAGAAAAAAACCCAAAAAAAATAATTAATTTAGAATTACATTGATGTCTATTTATGTTTTTATCTAATAAAAAATTAGGCGTATTTTTTATTGTTGAGTTATGATGTTATATATCTCCTCAAGTCGGGGTGTTTTTCGGCGGAGAGTTATACATCGTTCTTCTTCACATCCTCTAAGAATGGCAATTAATTCATTGATATGAATAGTAGGAATGTCGAGCTTCTCACCATACCATTCTTGCATCTTCCTTCTATATTCGGGTTTGCTTAATGTATATAAACAAGTAGGGCAAGGCATCAATAGAAAATCCGCCCCAACATTTTCAGCACTTTTTAACTTATCTCGAGTGATCTTTAATGCATCTTTTGGGTGAATTACAATTTGACTTGCCCCCCATCCACAACAACCATACTTTTCTTGATAATCGACGGGTATGCCACCAAATAATGTAACCAAGTCATCTAATTTAGTTTTATCTTTTAAATATTCTTCAACCGAGGTTTTATCCCGATCAAGATTTAGATAATGACATCCATAGTGAACAGCGACCTTTAGGTTTTTAAGATCGAATTTGAGAGAATTGACTACGCTCTCCCGGATTAAATAAATTAAATCCAAATCATGAATAAATCTAACGGGGAGATCTTCGGATATTGTATAATTTCCATTCCCGACTTTTTTTTTTACTCCATCCAAAATTGCCTGAGTTTTTTTAAGTACTTTAGGATTATTAAGAAAATCCCTGCCTCTCATTAACGAATTATAACATCCATTGCAGCTAAATAAAACCAGATCCCCTTGGTTGTTAAGTTCTCTTATGTTACGTTCATTAATCGCAGCAAATTGTGCTCTTGTAATTAAATTTCGCTGAAAGAATGTTCCGCTACAGCAGGATTGATTAGTACATGTTTTTACCTCCAGTCCCAGATCTATGAGTAAATCTTGTATTCCCCATCTCACTCCAGGAAAATATTTTTCTAAGCAAGCTTTAAATAAACACAATTTTTTTCCTTTAAAGAAATCCAAAGGGTTCCCAGGATATTTCTCTTTAATTTCCTCTAAATTAATTGCTAAATTACTGAATGGCATTATCTTCTTTTGTGTTATTATTTTTTCTATTATTTATATTATTTTTACCCTTTTCACTGGCTTTAAACACGTATTTTATTCGAGCAAAATTACAGATTTCATCTAATTCTTTAATTACTTCCTCTGGAAGCACATCACCCAATGGTTCCTCTACAACAACGCCAGTAGTCAAGAATCTTTCTGCCATCTCAACATATTTCCTCAAATCATTGTACTTAGGGCCATAACCTTTTTTAAATGATTCATTTCTCAAGTTTATGATGAGCAAGGGAATGTTAATGTTTTCTTTGGGACATACTTTCTTACACCTTTCACAAAGAAAGCAATACCAAATATCAGAATCTTTTAATACGCTCTTGTCGCCCCTCAATATTTTTTGAATGATCTTTCTTATATTAAAATCAGAGATTTTAGAAGCAGGACAATCCCCAACGCATTTTCCACATTGAATACATTGAGCAATATTCTTGTTTTCCTCGACGTCCTCAACCAATTCGCTTAGGAAATCATCATTCCATTCGGAATTACTCTCAACTTTATCCGCCATGATTTAAATTCGTAATTTGATCTTTTTTTTCTGTTTCACGTTAAGAGTCATAATACATCTTAAAAAAAGTATATCTTTTCGAATATAAAGTAAAATCTAAGTGAGATTTAAAACAATAATTAGTATGAATTAACTGGTTAATACTATAAACCAATGCTCTTTAATTTCATAGTATTAGTCATGCGGTCTTTCAGTTCGAGGGGATCATCAAATTTTAGGGTGAGAAAGATACTTACTTTTCCTTGAGAATGGATTATAAATGAATTGATAATCTTGATGGTTTCCTTGAGATAATTCAATTTTTTAAAATAATCATCTGATTGTCCTTCTAGAATGGAAGATATTAAAGAAATTCTGTTTTTTGGTTTCCAATTAAGAGTATATTCAAGGTTTTTTAAAATAATATCACTATTATTAGTCAATTCAATTGCAACATCAAAATTCTTTGTCCCTTGAGGTTGTTTTAATTCTGTTATATTTACAGCAAGATGCTTATTTATTAGGTTCTCGGAAAATGCTTTAAAGGCTAATTCTTCTACTTTTTCAATCTCTTCACTAATGGAGGGATCGAGGAGGAAATCTTTAATCTTGCGGACTACCAGTGAGAGCTTTTCACTTTTTAAATTAATAAGCTCTGAATCAATTTTCTCACCTAACATTAATTTTAACAAAAAGATCACGAAGATAACCTTGTTTATTTTTAGACAATCTGAATCCTTGAAATTTAAGTGAGAGTAAGTAAAAACTCTGAGATAGAACCTTAAGATCTTCATATCCTTCGATTTTTCAGATAACGCTTTGATGTTCCTAATATTAAAAACTTCTTGAAGATGATGGAAAAAGGATAGGATTTCACAATTATTCAACGAAATACCGTAGTTTTTTAGAAATTCTAGGTTCATTAATGTGAATTCAATCAATTCAAGGGATTCCTGTTGAGAAATTACTTCTCTTTGGGAATCAATTAATTTAAAAATATCTTTTGAGAGATCATATTCTTTCTCATCTAATATTATAACCCCATGTACTACTTTATTTATTAGATTCTTGAAGAAATCACGTTTTTTATTACCTAAATAAAGGCTTGTAAATAAAATCGAGAGATCATTCCAAATATAGTCTTCATTTTCCTTCATATTGGATAATCTCATCCGATTCCTAATGAAAACCTCGAAAATTTCCATTAAAAAAATATAACTTGCTACTGGTTTTCTATATGCTCCAATCGGAACTCTTAAAAACTGATTTTTTTTTATTGCGCCTAAACTTCGAGTAATTTTTAATTTTAGATCCTTATCCGCCACGATT
>JAEOUI010000227.1 GCA_016839425.1 Promethearchaeota archaeon | reverse complement strand
TTTTTATACTTGATATAAGGTTTTTCATCCATCTTTGGGGTAAAACGACGGTTAATTTCGTTTAATTATTTTTTGACTCTTTCAACTTTTTATCTACTTTCACGAGCTCTTCATACTCGTCAGGAGTATAGAAAATTGCTTCCTCTTCAAGAACATGTGTTATCGCTCTTTTAAATTCTTCCTTGTTTAGCTCGTCCTTATTTTTTTTTTTTAAAGTTTGGGATTTCATGTAATAACGGAGGATGTTAATCCCGTCTCGCACGGTAAAGTCCTCGTCATGATTATGGGCATTTTGAAGGAAATCCGTGCAGTACTCAAGGATCTCGTCTGAGGCAAAAGGCAGGTTGTATTTTAAAATTTCTAATTCGTCAGATCTATTAGGGAATTCGACGAAGATTCGAGGATTTAGCCTGCTCGATATGTATTCTGGAACATCGTAAGTGCTACTGTCGTTGTTCATGGTAACACACATGCGAAAGTCCTCGTGTGCATATATTCGCACTCCTGCTATGATGCTTTCAATATAACGCCTTTTATCCATTAAAGGTGCCAAGGATGCCCAGCTTTTCTCGCTCATTCGATTTCCCTCGTCAAGTAAGCAGATCCCCCCCTTAATCATTGCAGAAACTAGCGAGCTTGCGACATATTTTATCTCGTTTTTCGTTGATATGACCGGACTTATCAACAGATCTTCGGGTCTAGTGTCCATCGTACATTGATATATATATACATCCTTCTTTAATGACTTTCCAGTGGCGTAAGCAAGCGTGGTCTTGCCCACTCCTGGTTTTCCCAAGATTCTTGGATTTAAGGGCAAGTCGTCTTGGTCGATAACCAACCAAGCGGCTTTCAATTGATTCATTAAATCTCGATTGCCGACCCATTCCAAGTTAACCTTGGCGGGTTCGGACAAAAACAACTCAATCCCCGATATAGATACTTTTTCAACCACTTTTTTCTCGCTTTTGCTGTTATTAAAAAATAATAATGTTTTAAAAGTAATTAATTTTCTTACACCAATTCACTAAATTTTAAAAAACCCTCTTTTTGAAAGATAAAATTATATAAATATTAACTTCATTAAATATTAAAGAAAGTTAGTTATAATTAAGCTTCAAAAGCAAAAGAAGACTTATAAACGCATGACAAATCCTATTAAAGAATATATCCTTAAGCTAGTTGTTCTAGGCGATGCGGCCGTTGGAAAAACCTCGCTAATTAACCAATATATGGAACATAGCTTTAAAGAGGATTATAAGCCTACTCTGGGGGTAAATATCCTTACTAAGGAGGTAAGAATTGAACAATTCAATATAAGATTGATTTTATGGGATTTAGCGGCACAATCTAAATACGATCTTTCGAGAAAATTATTCTTTCAAGGGTGTTCGGGAGCTCTGCTGGTATATGATGTAACACGAGATATTAGTTTTACGAATGTGAAAGAAAAATGGTACGAAGATTTCACACGATACGCTCTTCCGAAGACGGGTGGTAATTATCTTCTTATTGGGAACAAGGTCGATTTGGTAAACGAACGATCTATTTCAAAAGAAGACGGAGAAAAAATGGCAAGCGAGTTAAATGTCGCAGAATTCATTGAAACTAGCGCTAAAAGCGGGGAGAATGTCGATGCTACATTTAAAACACTGGTTTCGTGCGTATTACATAATAAAGGTGTAGAAATTTAGTAATTAAATTTTTAAAAGGGATTATGTTCTCTTTTTACGATCAATAGACTATTAGATTAAAAATCAGCAATACGATCTAAATAGGGCTTGAATAGAAAAAAATTTTTTTTTGAGCTGCAATTTAGAGCGATTCTCTTGATATAACGATAAACTAAAAAGATTTAAATCAATAATTTATATCACTATTTAACATTAAAAAGAGATCTTAGTTAAAAATTGAATAGTATCGAAAGTAATATTGGTAGGGTAATTGTTGGAAGAATAATGCCCGATGAGGATATTATTGATGCTATCAAAGAGATGGTAATAAAGCACGATATCAAATCCGGATTAGTAACTATTATAGGAGCCCTCAAAAAAGCAACAATAGGATATTTTCATATTAAAAGCAAGGAATACGAATTTAAAACAGTGGACGAGGACGTGGAATTAATCTCTTGTATGGGAAATATATCTTACGATAATGAAGGTCCGATCGTACACCTCCATGTTTCGTTGGGGAAAAGTGATTATAGCGTTTTTGGAGGCCATTTGAGCCAACCATCACTGGTTTCGATTACAGCTGAAGTACATATTTACGAGACGAACGAAAAGCTCATGCGCTCTATGGATTCCAGATTTGGATTATCTCTTCTAAATATATTATAAATATAACAGGTCGAAAAAATTGGCGGATTATATTCTTAAAATCGTAATACTTGGGGACGCAGGTGTAGGAAAAACCTCTTTAGTAAATCAATTCGTATCAAACACCTTTAAAGCGGATTATAGGGGAACCATGGGGGTTCAAATCATAAAAAAACAGGTTGTTGTGAGCAAAGAGTTTACCGTTCGATTGTTATTATGGGACATTGCTGGTCAGGACCAATACGAGAAAGCTCGAAATGGATATTACGAAGGTGCGTCAGGGGCTCTTCTTGTCTATGATTTGACTAGATATCGCTCGTTTGACAATATTACTAACAAGTGGTTGAACGACTTTCGGAAATACGTGAAAACTGATATTCCTTATATTTTAATAGGAAATAAAGCCGATTTAGAAGATGATAGGGCCGTAAAGATAGACGATGCCAAGAGTTTAGCAAAAGAAATCAGCGCAATTGAGTTAATCGAAACTTCTGCTCGGTCTGGCATGAATGTGGAAGATGCGTTTAAAAAACTCGTGCGAAACATACTTATCAAACACGGTGTGGTATTTAAAGAAAATCAAAACGATTATAGATGATTTTAAATTTACTAAAATAACTTGTTGATGAGATATAACATGATAGGAGAGTACAAGGGAGAAGTCAAGAACAAGGTTATCACGGCACTTCTAACAGCGTATCACGAGATTTTGGATTACGATGGCTTAAAATCCATTTTAAACGAAGCAAATATGCTTCACCTAAAAGACATTAAAAACATCAATCCTGCAGAATCCATAGATTTTTTTTCTTTTAAAAAAGTCATCAGTGCACAAAACATATTATTATTTGATTCTAATAGCTTGTTAAGAATGATTGGCGAAAAATTCTCCTTTTATTTATTTCCATTTGGTAAAAATTTTGAAGAAATCATACGGGAAATCAACGAGTTAATAAAAGCAGATTGGAAGGTTGAAATTGCAAGTAAATCACATGACGAGATTAAAGTAAGAGTGCATAAATGCGTTTTTTGCTCTGAAATAGGTGTATCTTGCGATCTTTTCAAAGGTTTTTTAGTCCATTCGTTAGAGAAAACCTTACAATCGGGAATGATGGTCATCACTATAGAAGAAAAAGAAAACATAATGGATCCAAACCATAGTAGTTTCGTATTAACTTTAAAAATTCAAAAAAAAACATGAGGATTCAAAATGAGTGTCGAAGAAATCAAGGAATTTGTATTCAAGATCACCGTGTTGGGAAATTCTGCTGTTGGTAAGACAAGTCTTATCAATCAATACATAGAACAGTCTTTTAAAGAAGATTATAAACCAACTCTTGGAGCAAACATCATTCGAAAGGATGTTTTCATAGATGATATTAACGCAAAATGTCGTCTTATCTTATGGGATCTCGCAGGCCAAGAAAAATATAATGTAATTCGTAGCATGTACTTTCAAGGGTGTGTGGGTGCTCTATTGGTGTACGATGTGACAAGGCACAATACCTTTAATGATATTCAAGATAGGTGGCTTCGAGACTTTAAAAAATACGTTAAGAAAGAAGGAACTTATGTACTGATTGGAAACAAGGCTGATCTTGAAGATCATCGGGCTGTATCAAAAGATGAAGGTGAAAAATTGGCCAAATCAATTGAGGCGAGCGATTTTATAGAAACTTCTGCAAAATTAAATCAAAATGTAGATGTTGCGTTTAAAAAATTGGTTCATCAAATATTAAGAAACCATGGCGAAGAAATTTAGCCTATTGCGAATAAATCAGTACAATTTATTTAAGATCGAATTAATTAATTTAAAATTCTCCTTATCATGAAAGAATTATCAAGAAAGGTCTTAGAAGCCCCTAAATCTAAGATTCGAGAATTATTTGACATGGCTTCTGGAAGATCCGATGTAATAAGTCTTGGAATTGGTCAACCCGACTTTCTTACTCCAAGACCCGCCATTCAGGGTAACATTG
>JAEOUI010000226.1 GCA_016839425.1 Promethearchaeota archaeon | reverse complement strand
TGATCGTGTTTTTTAAATCCCAAATTTAAATATAAGAAATAATATTAGATGAAAAACTAATTATTGCTCTATACATAAGGGATTTTTTTTGGAGGGCATCATGTGGATTGCTTTAGAATATTTTTAGCTTTATTAAGGTAGGGATATTTTTTTATTTTAATTCTATATTTTTGGTTTTATTATAAAGAAAGCAGAAAATAAAATTAATTATTTAATAAGAGTTTGAGAAGTTCCTCTTTTATTTTTAATGCGATTGGTTCTTCAAGTCGTTCTTCTGCGTATTCGATAATTAAGCTGAGTTTACCTGCAGTTGTTACTGCTCCTAAAACAACATTAACCATTGCTAAGGGAAATGCGCCTCCAGGATTCATCATCAAGCGATCTAGTTTTAATTCTCCATATTGTTCAGGGAAGTCTAGATTACCGAGATTTGTGGCAGCTGCTCCTAATATGATATTACTAAAAGAATCCATCTTTTCTTTCTTAAGCATCGATAATATGACATCATTTTTCTTGCTATAATTAGAAAGCTTTTCGTATTTTGAATAATTGGGCTGTACAAGCTTTCCTGCCATTTTATATACCAACGCTTCTAATATTCCAGGATCTAAATGAGCCCACAAGAGCGATTCCTTGAATAGATGTTCGTTAATATAGAGTGGTTTGACCTTTTCTTGGAGATCTCGAGCGTTTTTCCAAAAACCTATTTTCATATTATATTTATATTTCAGAGTTATTGCGCTAGCATAGTATCCCATTGCTTCACCAGGTAGTACTTGAAGGCGATCTCTTAGATTGCTTGCAATCGCAATTTTTGAATTGTGTGATTTTTTGCCTTGAACAATAATCTGTGCCCCCATAATAGCCGTTGATAAAGCTGTATTAACAGAAACACCCTCCGTTTTACATCGATCAATCAATTCTGAAGTCTCTGATTTGGATAATTCAATGGAAATTATTCGATGTGTAAAATTTGCCCAATATGCTTGGCTAATATTTTCATAATCTTCTTGATTAAAAATTATTTTATCGTTTGCCCATTTTTGATTTATTTTATTTACCGCAAATTTCACTACTCCACTAAGCGATAGATCTTTTGGCATGTTATTTTTATCCATTGAAACTGGATCAGGCAAAACATCAACCTCTAAATTCGAGTTTCCAAGATAAGTCAAAATGTCCCTTGCAAGAAATGCTAATGACATTCCGTCGCAAATTATATGATGACAACATATAATTAACTCAGAAATGCTTGGAGATTGTACTAGAACAAATTTAATCGCAGGTCTTTCTAGAAATTTAAAAGGAATTTTATAAAGGTCACTCTGAATTTCTATCCAATGGTTATCAGATTTTCTTTGTATGATTTCAATGGGTATGTCTTTAATATCTTCCGAAGTAAACCAGACTTCACCGTCTTTTTCTCTTTTAATTCTTACTCTTAAAAGAGCGTGTCTTTTTTGGGCTTTAAGAATCGAATTTTTTAGTTTTTCTCCAGAAATATTCCCTTTAATACGAGCAACAAGTGTCACCACCGAATAAGGGGTTTGAAGCATTCTTTCTAATGAATTCACTTTCCTTTCATACTTCTTTATTTCTATAAATTCTTGCAATTTTATTATCACCTTTTTTTATTTTTTCAAGTTACTATTAGTATGTTGATTCTCGCTTATAAATGTTTTCACAAAAACGCAAAAGTCCAGAAAGATGAAATAAGACCAAAATTATTTCAGCAATTCAAGTAAATAATATGTAAAATATCATAACCAAAAAATCAAATAAGGAAAGAATCTAATCCCTTAGCCAATAATAAGCATTAGAATCCAGGTTCTCCTCTTGTTCCCATCTAATAAGACTATAAAATTCTAAAAAACCTAAAAATCACGAAAATACTTATATAATAAAACATATTATTATTATAAAGTGATAAAAAATGACTCGCAAAGATCTCTTGAGAGAATTTATAATATTTATTGAGGATCAACACGATGGTTTAATTTATCCTAAAAAATTCTTTGGATGTTTATTTGCAATATTATTATCTACCAATGAATCTAATACTCAAGATGACCTTGAATCCTTAACGGGCTATTCAAAAACAACCATTTCACAAATGTTAACCTTAATTCAAGCTAATGGTTTAGTAACAATCGTGAAAAAACCAGGAATAAGAAAAAAATTTTACGCAATTGATATATCCGTGAGGGATTTTATGATAAAGTTTTTTTCAATGCTGATGAATTTATATAAAGATAAGGTAGATTTTATTGAACCCATACTTGAAGAATTAGAACCTTATATTACAAAACATCAAAAATTTCAGGATTTTAAACAATTTTTGGAACAATCCATAAAAATGGGCGAGATTTATTTAAATTTATTATCAAGCTCGACAAAAGATTTGTTAGATATGATAAAATATGGACACCTTGAAACATCTAGAGTGTCTGAATTTACTTTAACCAATAATCCCGAAAATCTTGCATTTCTCCAGACTCTCCTAAAACCTAAAGAAATACTTAAAAAGTTTAGAGAAAAACAGATTTTAGAAGGGAATTTAAACGAACTTTATACTCAACTTAAAGCAAAATTTTATCAAAAATTTAGAGAAAATTTAACATCAGGAGAGTCCCAAATAATGATTGCGAGAACGATAATAGGGACTGAATTGCTTTTAGAAAACCGTCCTTTGACCCAAGAAGAGATAGAACGAGCCACTAAAATTCAGAGAAGTACGATATCCGATGCTCTTAAACTATTAGTAGAATGGAAAATGGTAAAAATTATTAAAAAACCTCGGGATCGAAAAAAATATTACCTCATGGTTCAATCTTGGGACACTCGCTTGATAAATAAACTAAGAGTTAATGCTAAATACGCTTTAAATGTGAAACAAAAAATATCCGATTTGATTCAAAAAATAAAAAAAGAAGAGATTAAACAATATGAAAATTTATTGAATGTTTTTGAGGATCTAGATCATTCTTACGAACAATACAAGCAATATTTTAAATTTCTTGAGATAAAATACCTAAATCAACGATTAAATATGATTCAAAAAGATAAAAGTATCTTACTATAATTATTCTAAATTCTGAACTCATAGAAGAAAACAATCCTTGTTAACTCTTGAAATTAAAATTTAAATATCTCAATTTCATTCTATTCTCCAATGCAAAATGAATATAGGTAATTATAATGAAGATCGCAATTTTATATGAAAGCAAGTACGGAAATTCAAAACAAGTAGCAGAGTTTTTAGCTGAGAAAATACAGGAAAGCGGTAACTTTGTGCAAATATTTAGAGCGACGAAGACTAAACCGTCGCAATTAATTGCTTATCAGCCGGTAGCATTAATAGTAGGTGGTCCAACGCATTTTGGTAAACCCGTTCGTAGTCTAACGAAATTTCTAAAGAAACTAGGTAAACTTAATTCACAAATATCTAAAGCTGCTGTATTTAATTGTTATACTGGTGATAATGTTTGTATAAATATCAAGGAACAAATCACCATTAATTTACCCAAAATAGAATTATTAGAAAAATCTCTTCCAGTCTGCACCTCGGCAGATGGAATCGATTGGAAAAAAATAGCTTTACCTAATAATTGGAAAGATGATACCAACGCCTTTCTCTCCGAATTCATGCGCTTTTTATCCTAAAAAGCAATGATTTTAGGTGAAGGTTTTCCTTTTGATTTTATATTTTGAAGTGTTTCTCTTTTACATTTCTAGTAGTTAAGACAATTTCTGATTTCTTGTGGTAATTGTTCATTTTGCCATTCTTTCTCTGCTTGGACCGATTTTCCAGCGCTTTTCACAGCTTTCAAGGCATATAAAGCTGCTCCTAGCGAATGATCTGCCATGTGAGCCGTGGCAACGGTGTGACCTATTGAACGGGCAATGAATTGAGAAACCAGATCTGATGATTCTCGTGCTGTTGTGTGTGCACTTACCGATGCTTTTCTTGCTTCTCCTACTGAAGCTTTTCCTTTTTCCCTTGCTTCTGCGATTAATAAGGCTTCATTGAGTCTTTTGTCTATAGTATTTAAAAGAGGCAATATATGTTTTGCGCATTCAATGGCCCAATTTATTAAATGTCGATGTTGTTCTAACTTTTACATTCCGCCCCGATGGTCTCGAACAAATCGTTTATCTCGCAATTTGGTAGTTTATGATTTTTTTTATCATTTAAAGAATAGGTTCTCTAATAGACACAGTTTCCACCTTGTTATATCAAAAAGCCTTTTTAAACAGAATATATCACAAAAAAAAAGAGTTCCATCTTAACGATGGAACTCAATTAATAGTCTATTTTGGACGAAGTATTTAGTGCAATCTTCTATTTATGAATTATTTTTATGTGTTCATTTTAGGGGATTTAGTTTGAGATTCTTGATTACCATTTTCTCGAACCTATCTTCTCCTAACAGTCTCACGGCCATTGGTAATTTATCTGCTCCCGTTCCACCTGCGTATCTCATTTTCATCTTTTTTGCTTTTAATGCTTTTAATATTATTTCTGCAAGAACTATAGGAGGATCAGCGTGGTTCAATTGCTCGGTCATGATTGATTGAGCGAATTCTAATTTTGGTTTATAAAGATCTCTCACGAAATCCGGCATTCGATCCCATGTTTTTTTCATGTTTTCTTCGTGATTTGCCGTCATTGGAGTGTCCATGGCGGCGGGTTCGATCGAAGTACATTGTATTCCAAAGGGTGCGAGTTCTAATCGAAATGAGTTCGTTATTCCCATTACGGCAAATTTAGAGATAGCGTAGATACCTGCAAATGGTGCTGGTATTCGGCATCCCGAAGTTGTCACATTCACGATTCTTGCTTCTCCATATTTTCGTAACAATGGAAGAAATTTAACGCACATCCGCAATGTTCCGAAAAGATTCACTTCCATTAATGCCCTAACTCTATCTTCAGAGACTCCCTCTATTATTCCGCCTGCCGTCTCTGCTAGCGCCGCAACATTTACTAGGGTTGATAATCCATTTTCCCCAACTTCTTTTGAAATTTTCGCTACAGTCTCATCGACTGCTTCTGCATCGGTAATGTCCAAGACGATTGGAGTCACATTTTTCATCTTGTTTAGTTTATCGGGTGATTGGCTTGGAATATGTGTGCCATATACAATCCATCCGTTTTTTCCCAATAACTCTGCAGTTACTTCCCCACGGCCCGTCCCTGCACCAGTGACGAGTGCATATTTTTTCTTAAAATTTTTCTTTTTAGGCATAATTAAATTTTATTTATTGATTAATTTCTATGTATTGCTTGGGATCGCAAGCTATTTATAAGGAGGTATTAATAATTATTTTAAATTACAGATATTTTATCCTATTTACAAAATATAATAGAATTATTCTTTTAGCTAAAGAAATATTTCATGGCGCTCCTTTCTGCTTTCCGAAGATGTTCATTTACAGCCGAAATTGAAATATTAAATTTTTCGGCTATTTTTTTCGCACTAATCTTTTTCGGAGATTCATAATAACCATTACGAGTTGCATATAACGAAATTTCGTTTTGTTTAGTTGGAAAATGAGGTATTGGTTGAAGTTTTCGGAGCATGTGATACATTTGAAAATTTTTAAGTTCATCAATATTTTCAACTTTATTAATGGCAATGATCTCGAGATCCTTAATGACATTTGAATAACTTTTGAAAGTTTCTTCAAAATTATCCTTAATGAGTAAACTCTCTTTTACATATTCTTGATCGATAGTTATAGGAGGTACTAAAGTCCAATTCCCTGATATATCTTTAGGCCAATATCCTTGATCCTTATGTACTTTTATAACACATAATATTTCGTTTCCTTTAC
>JAEOUI010000225.1 GCA_016839425.1 Promethearchaeota archaeon | reverse complement strand
TTTTTTTTATTTTTTAGTTATATCTCATTCTTCATTTACTACTTCAAGGATATTATCTTTTAGGTGTAATTTTTTAAGATATAATGTAAGAGGAACATGTAGGCTAGTGAAACGCGCTCCATAAGGAGTTAGACTGTATGAAACGCGAATAGGTCGAGTATCGTGTATTGTACGATCAACGATTCCAATTTTAATTAAAATCTTCAAGCGGCTTGCAAGAGTACGAGTGCTAATTTCAGGTAAGTTATTTTTTAGATCATTAAAGAATGGATTCTTTAGGAGTGATAGTGTAAAAAGGATATATGGTGTCCATTTCTTGCTAAAAAAACTGACTGGGGTCATAGTGACTTTCATATCTAAATTTAATTTTTCTCTTAATTGATAATATTTATTTCTTTCCCTCTCAAGCCCCAATAGGTAAGTTTCTTCGATCTTTGGAAATAATTCGATTAGTTCTTTAAAATTGTCAGGATCAAAAATCATATCGTTTAAATTTTTCATACTAATATTCACTTTATTTCAATTTTTTATTTAAGCCATACCCTTATTCTTCATTTGTAAATTGAAAGATCTTATTTTTTATTCGTGATCTTTTAATATATAATAAAAGTATACTGTATAGGCTTATTACGCGCGCTCCATAAGGAGTTAGACTGTATGAAACGCGAATAGGCCGAGTATCGTGTATGTTTCGATTAATAACACCAAGTTTAGTCATTAAATTCAAACGATTTGTAAGAATACGACTATTAATTTTGGATATTCCATTTTTCAAATCATTAAAGTAGGGATTTTTTAAAAGCGATATAGTAAAAAGTATGTTTGAAGTCCATTTCTTCCTGAGCCAGTTGATTGAGGGTGTAATGATATTCATATCGAAGCTTTTATTTATTTTTCCTAATTGAAAATACTTTTTTTTTTCCCTTTCAAGACCCAATAGGTAAGTTTCTTCGATCTTTGGAAATAATTTGATAAGTTCTTTGAAATTTTCAGGATCAAAAATCATATCATTCATAATTATCTTTTAAATATTCTTTCTTTTTCTTTCTTATGTTGCGTAAGATACACCAATACTAATGTGAAAAAACTGCATAATCCTTCTCCAAATTGAGTCATCTTGTACGAAACTCGAACAGGCCGGGTATCGTGCACAATTCGTTCAATAATATCAATTTTTTTTAATGAATTTAAGCGAGTTGTCAATGATCGACTATTAATTAAAGGTAATGCGTTTCTCAAGTCGTTGAAATATGGTTCTTTTAGATAATTAATAGTAAGAACAATTTCACCAGTCCATTTTTTATTAAATATGTTCAGATAATCAGCAAAGTAAGTTTTCCTTGCATTGAATTCACGATTTATGTCAAAATTATCTATTAATAATCTTTTTATGCCATTTTGAACAGTATTTTGAACTTTTGGTATGAGTTCAATAATTTCTTTAAAATTATCTAAATTAATGAGTGATTGTCTTTTTTTATTTGTTATAGGACACATTTTTTCGATACATTTCTTTATTTTTTGTCTTCCTTAGGATTTTTCTTAGTTAATGTAATATAAAAAAAGATTGAAGCATATAAACTTCTAAGACCTCTTCCAAATGGAGTCATCTTGTATGAAACGCGAACGGGTCGAGTATCGTGCACGATCCTTTCAATAATATCAAGTTTACTCAACGAATTTAAGCGTGTAGATAATGTTCGAGTGTTAATTAAAGGTAAAGTGTTTCTCAAGTCGTTGAAATACGGTTCTCCAATAAGTTCTATAGCATCAAGAATGTCGAATGTCCATTTTTTTCTGGATAGCAAGATATAGGGGTAAAAATATTCTGCATCTTGGATTTTTGTTTTATATTCGTCAAATTCCCTTTTAATACCCAAACGAGTGGCATTTCGAATCTCTGGAATTAGTTCAATAAATTCTTTGAAGTTTTTTGGATTAATAGAATATTTTATATCGATTCCTTTAGGGTTCATTTTTTGCCATAGGTTTACTTTTATACACTTATTGAGTGAAATCTTACTTTTTAATTTATATGTGAACAGAAATATTAATAAAAATAGTATAAACAGACGAATTTTAAAATTAAAAACGAAAGGAAGAAACATATGAATAACAAAACAGAAAATCCATATATAACAAGATTTTGGGTTAAAAATTACGATAAGGAAGTTCCTGCGGAAATAGAATTTCCTGAAATAAACATTTACGAGCTATTAGAAAGGGCAGCAGAGAACTACGGAAAAAGATCAGCAATTTATTTCCTTAAAAAGAGAATGAACTATAAGAAACTCAAGGATAATGTCGATAAACTTGCAACAGCTTTAGTTAATTTAGGATTAAAAAAAGGGGATAGAGTTGGATTACTCATGCCTAATTTTCCTCAATTTATTATTGCTTTTTTTGGAATTTTACGTGCAGGAGGGATCGTGACTGCAGCTAACACCTTATATACAGAGCACGAATTAATTTATCAAATGAACGATTCAGCAGCAGAAATAATCATTGCACAAGACGCACAACTCGATAAAATTAACAAAATTAAGGATTTAACGAGCATACGCCATATTATTATCTCGAACACTCTCGATTTTGCACCTATGGCGAATAAGAATCCTCCAGAAATTGCAGGAACCCTTCAACTATTGAATCTCCTCAATAAGACTAAACCAAATCCTCCAAAATTTGAAACGAATCCAAGAGAAGATATAGCCGTTCTTCAATACACGGGTGGAACCACGGGTTTGCCAAAAGGTGCAATGCTCACACATCATAATTTAGTATGTAGAACTATGGAAATCTATGAATGGTCAAAAAATACCGTCGTAAAAGGAAGGGAAACTGTACTTACTCAATTAGCCTTATCTCATATATATGGCATGACTGTATGTATGTGTAATTTCATCAATTCTGGTGGTTGTATAGCACTGAATCCAGATCCTAGAGATCATCAATCCTTTTTTGAAGTAGTAAAAGACACACATCCGACCCACATGCCAGGTGTTCCCAAGATATACATGAACTTGCTTGATAGAGACGACTTTAGAGATTATGTTAAAAGATTCAAATCAATAAAGTTATGCGTATCAGGTGCCGCACCCATGCCACCAGAGACCATGAAATATTTTGAAGACATTACTGGAGCGAAGATTTTAGAAGGTTATGGGATGACTGAAACATGTGGATCTGGAATTTCAAACCCCGTAGAAGGAATCAGAAAGTATGGATCCGTAGGAATGCCCGTTTTGAATATTCAATTTAAGATCGTAGATATCGATGATTATACCAAAATAATACCTTTAGGAGAAGTGGGCGAAATAATGCTAAAAGGACCTACGATTATGAAAGGATATTGGAACAAACCAGATGAAACAGCAGAACAGATGAAAGATGGATGGATCCTAACAGGCGATATAGCAAGAATGGACGAAGATGGATATGTCTTCATAATGGATAGGAAAAAGGATATGATCAACATTAGTGGATACAAGGTCTATCCAAGAGAGGTTGAGGATCTCCTCATTGAGCACGACGCTATAGACGATGCGGGAGTCATTGGAATTCCTAATCCTGATAATCCTGGAAGCGACCTTGTTAAGGCGTTTATTGTGTTAAAGACAAATTATCCTGAAAGTCCAGAAGTCTTGGACGAAATCCAAGAGTTTTGTAGGAAGAATTTAGCACCTTATAAAATCCCAA
Source organism: Promethearchaeota archaeon (assembly GCA_016839425.1). The sequence goes on along the minus strand of JAEOUI010000225.1, from coordinate 15,463 downwards.
AAAAATATGAATTTCGAAAGGAACTTCCCGAAACCAAGGCAATGAAATTAAGTCGTAAAGATTTGAAAGATTATGAAGCATTCCAAAGAGGAGAAGAAGTCTAAGATTGGATTTACATACAAAATAAGTACATGGTGTTAATAAAATGAAAGAAATAGTTCAAAAGAATGGGGAAAGTGGGGAAGTTGATATTTTTAAAGATTCAAATGAAATAGAGCTACTAATTGAAGTTCTTTCATCCATAGAATTCGAAAATCTTGAAATTAAAAATAAATATCAAAAGTTTAGAGGACATAGCATTTCTGAAACTGCCGTTTTTTACACAATGAATCCGATATTAGGAATAAAAAAATTTGGATCTATAGGGATGCCATTACCAAATGTAGAATTTAAGATTGTAGATGTAAACGATTTCACCAAGATCGTGCCTTTGGGAGAATTAGGGGAGATAATGATTAAAAGCCCTTCAGTAATGAAAGGGTATTGGAATAAACCTGAAGAAACAGCAAAAGTTTTGAAAGATGGTTGGATTTTTACTGGTGATATTGGAAAAATGGACGAAGACGGTTATGTATATATTGTTGATAAAAAACGATACCAATAAAGAATCAAGTCTTACCAATTTATTCTAAATTTTTTTTCAGGAATTCGTTATAATCACATAAAGCTCGAATTGATCTCGCTGCTAACTCTGGTGATTCGAATACGGGAACCTTCCTCTTGAACATTTCTTGCTTGAATTTTAATAATTTCGCGTGATCTTCTATATCATCGTAAATCTTTTCGGAGATGCATAATAGTGGTTTTTTCATTTCTTTTTGAGTCTTTATAATGGTGTTAAGAAATTCTTCGTTAAAATCGTACATTTTTATAAATACAACCGCAGAGATATTAGGATCTGAATCCAGTGTAATCAGCGATTTATATAACAAGGAAGGAACGTCCCCCGAACCACCCAGATCTAATGGATTTCTAAAAATGGTATTTACTCCGGGAATGAAAGTTTTAAACTTATTAATCGTTTCGGGAACGATCTTTGGAATGTTTAATCCGTATCGTTCGAATAAATCGGTAACTTCAATTGAAACCCCGCCCCCCATTCCAATTATGCCTATATTTCGATTAAATTTAACTCCTTTGAGGTGACTAAAACACATCGCAAGATTGACCATTTCGTTGGAACTATTTACTAAAAAAGCACCTGTTTGTTTAGCAACGGCTTCCCATATTTTCATCGATCCTGCAAGACCTCCCGTGTGGGACAGTATTGCTTCTTGAGCGGAATCACCATAACCAACTTTCCAAATTATAACAGGTTTATTTACAAGAGTAAGTTGCCTGACGATTTGAAAAAACTTTCTGCCTATCTCCTTGCCCTTTAAGTTTTCCAGATACATTCCAATTACATTTGTTTCTTCGTCTTTCAAGAAATATTCGAGAAAATCAACAAAGTTTAGGTCGATTTGATTTCCAATTGATATTGCCTTGCTAAACGGTGCTCCGTAAACTGATTGTGAGCGTATGGCAGAAAATACGGTTTGTCCACCCGATTGAAATATTAATCCAATATCTCCATATCCCGGAAAATTATACGGTGAAATGGAAACATTGCTCCTGAGAACGAAGATACCCATACAATTTGGTCCGATTAATCGGATGTTATATTGTCTTGCGATATCCAATAACTGGTTTTCTAAATCAATATTACCAATTTCTGAAAAACCAGAAGTAAAAACAGTTACGAAGGGTACTTTTTTTTTGCCTATTTCTTCTAAGAGTTCTGGACATTGCTCGGCAGGAACGGCTAGTATAACATAATCGATCGGTTCGTCGTCAGGAACTTCTGAAATGGAGCCTAAAACCTCAATACCTCTTAAAATCCGTCCTTTTAAGCGAGGGTTGAAAATATAAATAGATCCATCGTAACCTCCTTTTAGCAATGTGTCTAGAAAATAACCGCCGCCGTATTGTTTGCTGTTGACCCCAATGATTCCTATTGCTCTCGGATTGAATAATTTCTCTAAATCAGACATTTGAGTGTATAAAACCGTGTGTTTAGCTAAATATTATAATTAAGAATTATTTAAAAACTTCTGGAGCGTAATTTTTAAACAGTAAAACGGTCATCTGGTCAAATGCTTCGGCAACATTTTTTCCCGTTTTTGAAGAAAGTTCAATAAATCCAGATAAATGATATTTTTGAGCATTTTTTCTTCCTTCCTCTTCTTGAACAGCCTTATTCTCTTCAAGGTCGCATTTTGATCCAACTAAAACTATTGGGATTGGTCCGGCGTGTTCTCTGACAATTTGAGTCCACTCAGATAAATGATCAAGAGAGGTCTTATTGGTTGTATCGTACAAAAAAAAAGCTCCATTAGCACCTTTACAATATTGCGATAGTAAAAACCTAAACCTCTTTTCTCCTCCAAAATCCCATACCTGAAATTTTACGGATTTTTCCTTAAATTGTATGACCTTAGAATAAAAATCCACTCCAATTGTAAGCTTGAGATCTTCCATGAAAGTACCCGATATGTATCTCACTGTCAAGGAGGTTTTCCCAACAGACGCGTCTCCTAGCATCATGACCTTAAATGTGTAATCGTACGCAGTAATGTGCTCCACTTCCGTTTTTTAAAGCATGATAAATATTTTTCACTTTACTCTAATTAGTACTAGACAAAATTAATTATCATATAGGCTACTTAGATTTAAATATTCACTATCAACCTTAATCAAATATTCAGATTTAAAACGAATATAATTATAATATTTCAAACCATTTTCGCAACATTTCAATTTTTTGTAAATCAGTAAATTTCCTCACTCTTAATTATTATCTTATAAAGTTTAAAGATCCTAATTCAATGATAAAAGGAAACAGCTTGAAAGAGAATCTTATAGATAGTACGAGTCCAATCCAATCAGAACGAGGAAATATATCGGAGGGTCACACAAAGGAACAAATCTTATTCAATGATTTAAAGGTTATTGCACAAGAAGTAATAGAGCTTGAAAATATAAAAAATAAATTTTCGAATATAATATTAAAAAATAAGGATTTACTAGACTTCACGGATTTTATTACTTTTCCCGGATTTTATATAAAGGAGAATTTATTAAAAAAACAGGTTAAAACTTCAAATATTAGCGGTCTAAACTTGGTAAGCGTAGATGGTAGTTCCGTCATAAAGAAATACATGAACATGGATTTTTCGTTTTTAAAGGCGATTGCGGTTAAATACCACTTTTATAAGAATACTACGGCGGGCATTGAATATTATCCGGATTTGAGCGGATATAATAATTATAGAATCCAAGGGAATTTTCTTCATGAAGACGAAATGGCGATCGATGCTAAGACCTCAATGGAAATGAGGCGAATGGAAGTTAACTTGCTCAACGAAATGATTAGTAAGAACCACGAAATAGATATAATTGTCATAGATGGTACGATCTTGGTAATGCCAATTAACTTGATTTTTTCAAAAGATCCCGACATTTGCCTGAAATACGATGCATTACTGAAAGAATTTCTTCGATTATATTCAAATTGCCAAAACCAAGGAATTCTTTTGATAGGTTCTATTAAAGATACGAGAACATCCGCATTAACTAATCTCTTAAGGGACGCCATTCAATTATTAAAGCCCAGCTATTCAAAATTAGAAGATTTCACTCGGGAGAATTATCGACAAGTTATGAACTATTTTTCTGACATAGATTTGTTTAATAGAATATTAAACCAATCAGAAAGAAGCTGCATATTTAATTGTAAACGAGAAATAGATAAAATTCGAGACGAAGGGATTAAGAAGGAAATTCCATATTATTTTCCATTAGATTTTTACGCTTTTTATTTAAAAACTGCAAAAAACGATACTCCTTCGAGAGTTGAGTTTTTTGTCGATGAAAATACGAAATACGAAGACGCATCAAGAAAAGCAGATATGATTTCTTCCATTTTACTTCCAATAGCTAGCTTGAACGATAATTATGGACTTCCAATACCTCAGATTGAAGCACACAGAAGGGCTGTTTTCAAACCTTCAGAAGTGAACTTATTGATGAATAACCTTTCCCGTCAGTTGGGTAAGAATGGATTTGAACTAAAAGAGAAGAGAAGAAATCGAAGACCATTCTAAAACTCTCGTAATTTGAGTCGATTTAAAAATAATTCCTCAAAGAAAAATCGTTTATTACAAAGAATTTCTCGCTTGAATCCATTTTTTTCAATTATCGTAGTAATTTTATTTGAATCAGTCCTACTCGAACTAATAAAATATATTCGTGCATCTTTAGTTGCCTTTTGGAGGTATTCCTTGGATTGAATAATGAATTCTCCCAGAATTTCTATCCCTGTATAACCACCGTCCCAGCATAAGTCTTTATCGCTTTTTTCCGCTTTGTTTAGTAATTTTGAAGAGGGAAGATAAGGAGGATTGAAAACAATCACATCAAAACAATTTTTTAATGTATTTGGAAAATTTGAAAAGAGATCTGACAATATAAATTCAATTTTTTCGTGAAAATTATTTGCTCCTTCGTTTACTCTAGCGCAATTTATAGCGGATTCAAGAACATCCGATGCGTAAATTTTAGGATTAAAGTCAACATGAGCTTGCTTGAGAAATAAAAAGGAAAGTGCAATAATTCCCGATCCTGTTCCCATATCTAAAATATTATGAATTGAATTTGATTTGATATCATCAAAAGATACTGATGTTGAATGCGAATAAAAGTAATCCACTAAGAGATAAGAATCGTCTGATGGATAATATACCATATCGTCGCAAGCTTTTATGATAGGATCTTTTAATTCTGGAAAGAAAATCACCAATTTATATAATCATGAATAGTTTTACAAATATGTAGTAATTCAGAATGTTTATAATAAAAGACTTTCTTATTGTCAAAATTACTATCTTTTAAAACAGTTTGAATTTCTTCTTTGTTAACTTTTTTTGTATTTTTAGGAGCACGGTTTTTAAAAAAGAGTTCTATAGCATTTGCAATGTTTTTATTTTTATAAGGCATTATTCCCGCAATAAACTCAAGGAAAAATCTTTTGGTTGATACATCTTTTAAAAAGAAATCTAGATTCCCTTTTGGTTCAAGATGTATCAAGGAGAGAGCGATATTTGGCACGGGATAAAAGCCATGAGGAGAAATATCACAGATATATGTGGGATTTGTAAATGTGTTAGTATTTATTCCTATTCTCGAAGTATTTTTGTACTCACTAATGTTCAAGATTCTTTCAGCGATTTTTTTTTCAATAGTAATAGTACCAGGAGCAAATTCATTTCTAAAAAAGAATTTTTCAAGGAGAGGCCCCGTGATCTTGTAAGGAATATTTGAAACTAATTTATCGTGTTGTGGAATAACTATTTTCAAGGAGTCGGCATTGATGATTTTCAAGTTATTATGATGATCGAATTTTTTTGATAAATACGAACAAAATGTCTCCTCTATCTCTATGCAAACAACAAATTTGGCGACTTCCAATAATTTTTCAGTAAGGGCACCTAATCCGGGACCTATTTCTAAAATCGTTTGTTCTTTCGTAATTTTTGAAGTTTGGATTATTTTATTAGCGATCTTATCGTCAATTAAGAAGTTTTGACCCTTAGCTTTATTAGGTTTCACATTTAATTGGCTCAAAACTCTTTTGACTTCTTGCAAGTTCATTGGAACTATTCGTACTGTTTTGTTTTAGAAAAAAGATAGTATTTAATTCCGTCTCTTTGAAGTTCCTTAATAATTCTCAAGGCTACTTGCCTCGCTGGATGTGCCACGCTAGTTCGATCTGCAATGTCTTGGAAGGTTCCAAAATTTTGTTTTTGACGGGCTTCAATAATCTCCCACATGTGTTTTTGTCCGATTCCAGGAATCAACTTGAGTGCGTGCATTCGAGGTGTTATTGATGTGGAATTATTAAAAAAATTAATAAACTCCTCCTCATAGTTTTGAACTTCCGCTTCAAGCACAGGTTGAATGATCGCTTTTGAAGTAGGTGTGAGATCGTTGTAATCTATTTTTTTAATGACTTCGCCTATTTTTTTTTCATTCAAGAATTTTTCGAAAGTCCCTTTTTCTTGAACTTTAATACTCGAGTCCTTATTTATCTTTACTTCATAGAGAACAAAATCAGGAAGTGTGATCACTTGAGCGAGTGGAACCTTAACCCAAGTTGGTTTATTTTCTTCTGGGTGCCCGTGGAGCAAGATATCTAAAATTACAATGTCCCTCTCTTTTTTTATAAATTGCCTTTTCTTTCTGGGACCCCGGTCTTGATAAGGTCTCCTCTGAGAAGACCTCTTGGATCGATCTTGATATCTTTTTTCCATACCAAACCTTTCTCTTAATATTGATTTTAGTCGAAACCATTACGAGTTGATATTTTCTAATTAATAAACCTAAACTTTCATTAAAATTAAAGCCTTCACATCTATATAAATTCTTCGGTGTAAAAAATCAGTTAAATGCGATAAGCGGATTAAAATACTGTAATATCTTAAGAAGTTTTTATGTCTTCGATTTGGTATAAAATTTCCTGTAATTCGTCGTCAGTTAATGATTTACCTTTAAAAGATTTTTCAAGGATTACTTTTAGCTCAGGTACCGTAGTAGGATCGATATTAACGATGTTTACGGCATAGAGTTCTTCCAATTCGTATTTTTCAGATAAAAGCTTCTGAATCTTTCTGGCGCTTTGTGATGACATCTTAGCGTATTTATTCACGTAATTATAGGTTATTTCTTGAAAATGAGTCATTCCTTCTTCAGAATCTATTTCAAAGATTTTATCCTTTACAGATTCCATTATTTCCTTTACTTCTGGAATTGAAACCAATTCTTCATCTAATTTATGCCCAGACATTCCTTTTTCACCTATGTTCTATTGATATAGTCGTGATTTAACCTAAGATGCTCCTTTCCAATAATGAGAGTTTTTGTAGCTTGCCCTAATCTCACGCTCACGATGTAACATCGTCCACGAGTTCCGATAATGGTACCCGTCCTACCATGATAGCGACGATGGGGCATTCCACGTCTATGCTGTGAAGGATCCGTTATAATATCTACTTTTGCATTAACATCGAAATCAATTAAATATTTTTCGATTGAGCCAAGGCCCTTAGTCCTTACATTTTTTCTATGTCTATTACGGGTTTTATTTCGATATCCCTTGTGTAATGTCAATTATAAACACCTTGTAACAAATGTACTTATTTTAATCCAATAATAGATAATTGAATGAGCGATAATTTATCAATTTTATTAAAAATACATGATCAAGAATCATTGAAGAATTTCAACTACATCCAATTCCTTACACATCATGGGTGCGCCAAATATTTCGGAAAACGAGGGAATTGTTCTTCCATCATCACCATGAATAAGTTCTTTAATGTAAGTACCGCCTTGAACTTCAATGTAAAATTCAAATAGATTAGGTTTTAAATATTTAGCTTCAATATTATAAATGAATTTAGTTCTATATTTATCTGATCTACGATGAGAAACCCTCGTAGGGGTCCTCTGGTTTATTTCGTGCCCAACAACCCGTTCTTTTAATTCTTTTACTTTTAAAGCAAATTCTTCCTTTGATAATTTTGAATCAATTTGCCCAATAGCTCTATAGCTTTTTCTTGAATGTTCTGATTGAGTCTTGATTTGAACAACCTGCTTTTTGGAAGAAAATTTCAATCGACTTATCTTAATCTTCTTTTTATTCATCTTATTTGTCTTTTTTTCAATTTGAAATAAGTTCAAATTTCTTTTAAGGGGTCTAACAAGTTCGAGGACAAAAGGTCGACCATCTCCAAGCATTCTTACATCAATATCTTCTCTTCCTGCACCATGAAATTTCGTACCAAGTGCTGAGGATTGTTTTAAAAATTCTGGTGAAATTAATTCTTCGACGCTCGTTTGATATTGCTTTCCCGTATTATCGCATTTTTCGCATCCTCTTCCTTGACAAGTCCTGCAATCCCAATGAGTCTGAGGTATTCCTCTCACGAGTTTGTTGTATCTTCCACTGATAAATAAAGATTTAGTAATCAAATCAATTGAAAACGAATTATAATCAAGCGAATATACCAGCGTAACTTCAGGATTGCTAAATTCAGATGGTTTATTTAATTTCAATGCCAATTTGCTTCCAATTTCCCGATTAAAATGGCCTTTAAAAGATTCGGATTCTAATATATTGTATTTTGACTTGAATTTATCTTCTTTATTGATTATTTCGGGATTCAAACTAGTACCAACCAAAAAATTTTCAAATTCTAATGATTCCAAGGCTTTAAGACCAGCTTCAACATATTCAGAAGATTTCTCAAAAATATCTCTACATAAAAAGCATGGTTCTTTATCTTTTTCTAAGTTCGTACTGAATCCTTCTTGTTCCAGAACTCTTCGTGCGGGATCGAATCTTGCATTGAATGCAAGTAAGTTCAAGTTTTTAAGTGCGATTTGAATCATATCTTTTTCACTCGATAGATAAATTGCATGATTCTCAAGAGTGAGCGTTAGAAGAAGGGACCTCCCCCGTTCATAATTTGTCGTGGAGGTGCCCAACAATGCAAACATGCGTCCCAGACAATGTGAACATAAATACTGTTCTTCTAAAATATTTAGGACCTTATCCAGAATACTCATCAAGTAAAAGAATGAAAGGAAAGTATATTTTCTTTTCGATTTCTATAATTAGAGCAGAGCTTTAATTTTCTTCGTCCCATCCTAAATCTTTCAGAACAGAGTCTAAAGCATCAGATTCTTCATCTAATACAAATTCAACATCGTATTCCGTTCCCTTGGACATGTTATCAAAATCAGGAACATTTATATCGTCAAAAGAAGGTAAACTATCGAGAGGAGGCAACTCTTCTGCTTGGGAAGGGGTAGAAGGCACTTTTTGGCTCGTTTCGTCTTCTATTTCCATTGGAGTATAATCTTCAAGGGGAACGGGAGGAACTTCATCGTCAAAAACTTCAAATTGGGGCTTATTCATTCCTACTGCATCTTGACTCGTCGATGGTGGAGAAATTCCCATAATTGCAGTTCCAGGGATGGCAACGATATTATTTCCAGATTCAAGGTCTTCGAACTCGTCAATTATACCCATCGCTGCTTTTTCTTCTGCGTCCCAATCGTCTAAAAAGGTTAAAAGACCGTCTAAAGCAGCCTTATCTTGTTCAACGGAAGGCTTAAAGGTTGTTTCCTTTTCTTCTTCGATTTTTTCTTCTTTTTTCGCCTTTTGCGCTTTAGATTCTTCCAATTTCATTGACAATTCCGTAATCTCCTCTCCTGAGATCAGAATGCGAAGTTTTATTGCCAATTCCCGGAGATATCCTAAATAATAACCTATCCTTGTTTGTGCTTTCAAGCCACAAAAGATGATGAATTCTTCGTTTATTGCGACGACAATGCTATATCCTCCAGCGTTATGAAGAACGATTTCTGTAAGGGCGCCGTGATTAGTAGCATCAGAAAGTCGAAGTCCGAGATCTATTAACGCCGTGCATGAAGCCGAAGTCGCGTCTGCGTCTAGTTCCATTGAACTTGCAGTGACGATTTTCATTCCAATACGAGAAATTATCGAGAGACCATCTAAATCTGTTTTTTGCTCTTCGTCCTTCAATAAAAACATCATTTTTTCCCGAATAGGCGCAACGATTTCAGACATAGTTTTTATTAATACTTATAACAATTTGTAGTTTTTGATATCAATTTTTACTAATCCTCTAAAATATATCATAATATACATTCTTAATATATTTATGTCATGCGCTTTTAAGAAAATGATAATGGTTTAGTAACATCCAATAAAGTCTCTAGACTTCAAAGGAGTGAAATATTCATAATTAAAGTTTTCAAATAAATTATAAAAACTTATTTATGCTCATCTGTGTTTTTGGTGTTTTTATACGCTTTTTAAAGGAATAACCAGTCAAATCCAAAATTATTTTTTCGATTTCGAAGACCACATCTTCTGGATCGAGGTCATCTGTATCTATTACAAAAAGATTATCTTTATCTTTTTGAGAAAGCAAGAATTGGTTATAATAAGATAATATTGAAAGCAAATAGTCCTTTTCAAACTCGTTCCACTCTTTTCTCATTTGATCTAAGGAACCTCTTTGAATTATTCTCTTTAAGATAGTTTCAGGCTTTGCCGAAAGATAAATAACATAATCTTCTTTCCATTTAACCGATTTATAAGTGTCAAGAATTAAATTATAATCTTTTTGTTTCAAGTTCAAGCTTTTCGAATATATTAACACGCATAAGGGAGTTCGATCCAAGATTAATATTCTTCCATTGTATTTTTCGTTGAAGTTTGAAACGCTTTGGTTCCTCTTTATGAGTTGTTGTAAAAAATGGAGTTCGCTTCTAAAAGCTATCTGCTTGTCAGACGATCCAAAAGGAAAGGGGGGCTTTTTCACATATCGTTCTGGAAAGAATTTTAACTTAGAATCACCCTTTTCGTCTGCTTTTCGTTTTAAAAGCGAAAATACCGTGGATTTTCCAACACCATGTGCGCCTGCAATGGAAATTACGATATTATCTTTCGAGCCTTTATTACGATAGATTACCTTTCCCACGATAATACTCTCAAAACGGTTATAATATTTTTAGATCAATAATAAAAGTACTAGAAGAGATAAGTGATTTTTCAAGTATTAAATTTATTTATTAATGGAGAAAATTTCCTTCATTATCATAATTTTTTTGTAAATGTTCTCACTCCCTCTATTTTTAAGCATTCATTTCCAATTTTTCAATTAAATGAAGCTTTCCGAAGTAATCCATTTAAAAAGAACGGAGAGATTATCAGAAGCGTGTCACGCCTCCAAGAACTTGTATAACCTAGCGAACTACTATGTGCGGCAAGGATTCTTCTGTTTGGACGAGTGGTGGCGGTACGAGGATCTCTGGCACGCCCTCAAGGAGTGTAACGCCTACAAGGCACTCTCTTCGCAAACTTCGCAGCAAGTCCTCAAGCTTGTCGACAAAAATTTGAAGGCGTTCTTTCAGGCAATGAAGGCATGGAAGTTCCACCCAGAACGGTTTGCCGGACGACCTCGACCGCCCAAATACAAGGAAAAGGACGGCGAATTCGTGGTCGTCTTTACCAACCAGCAATGCCGCATCAAGGGCGGGTTCCTGTGCTTTCCCAAGCGCTCTCGATTGCCACCCGTGAAAACGCGCCTCACAGAAGGGTTGCGGCAGGTGAGAATCGTTCCCAAGGGCACCTATTACGCACTGGAAATCGTTTACGCTCGGGAGGAGATGGACTTGAAATTAGACAAGAACCGCATTGTCGGGATCGATTTGGGCTTGAATAACGTCGCAACCGTGGTAAACAACGCAGGGCTCAGGCCCGCTGTTGTTAAGGGCGGCGCGATCAAGTCTATTAACCAATATTACAACAAGCAACGGAAGAGGTTCTCGAGCCTCAAGGACAAGCAGGGCTTGGGGTTCGAAACGAAACGACTTCAAGAATTAAGCAGAAAGCGGAACAAAAAGATTAACGATGTATTTCACAAGATATCGAGATTCCTCGTGAATTATTGCGTTGCACACGATTTCGGGATGATCGTTATCGGGTACAACGCCTCTTGGAAGCAGGGTGTGAAAATCGGACGGAGGAACAACCAGAACTTCGTTCAGGTGCCGTTTCTCCGACTCGTGAGACAGATCGCCTACAAGGCCGATTTGGTCGGGATCGCGCTCGTTTTGGTCGAAGAATCGTTCACATCCAAGTGCAGTTTTTTGGACAAGGAGCCGATCGAGAGGCGCGAGCGTTATATAGGCAAGCGTGTCAGTCGTGGCCTGTTCCGGTCGAGCGAGGGTATTTTCATCAACGCAGATGTGAACGCTGGCTATAATATCATAAAAAAAGCATTCCCGAATGCCATTTTGGCAGACGGGATAGAGGGCTCTGGGTTGAATCCATATTCGATTGCCATTTGTTGACCGAATTGGCGTGCGAATAAAATTTAAATTCTATGAAAAGAAATTAAAAATAACCTTAAGGGATGCTTATTAAGAAAAAACAAAAACAATCAACCATATAATATTAAACATTATATGAGCAAAAATAGTTGTAAAAAGATTTGACTTAAATTCGTATAAAATGCCAAGAACCATAAACAAGGTAAGGTAATTTAAAAAAACCACCAAGCCTAACATTACATCAGTAGGAAAGAAAAAAAGAGTTTCAATTCCACTATATATAAATGACGAGATTAGTATTACAAGAAAACTGCTTTTAATATTTGGACCAAACTTGGCTTTTAACGAGGGATGCAAGACGCCTCGATATGCTAATTCAACAGCGATAATTGTTAAGTTTGAAATTAATAGATAAATAATCACGAAGATAATTGAAGATCCCATAATTTTTCTATATATTGATATGTTATTATTATATTCAAGAAAACTCGGAGAACCTAAAGAAATGAAGCCTTCAACTACCTGTTCGATTCCAAAATTTAATAATAACAATAAAATAGCCCCAATTATACCTACTAAAAGAGCTAAAAGTAGATTTTTCAAGCTTGAATTAAAACCAAACTTTGAAAAATTGTGTTTTTTAGAAATTATGTAATAAAGAGGATATATGATTAAAGAAGATCGAGGGAGCGATTCTAAAACTAAAGAATTAAAAGAAGGTTCAATGGATTGAACCCCTAGAACCATCAAAAAACTCATAATTATCATATATGTGAATATATAACTCAAGATGGAAAATTCAAAGACTTTAATACCTTCTTTATAATTCCAACGGTTTTTATTGACCATTAATTCAAGCTTCTTACCCTTACTATTAAACATTAGCGTCAATTCGTTGTTAGTGCTAATTTCCGTATCCTTTGGTACCTCATCAAGTAGCGTATAACAAATAGGACATTGGTCCAAGTCGACCGACTCAATTACAGAACCACATCCCTTACATGTTCTAAATCTTTTTTTTATAATTGGTTCTTTTTTTTTGCTTGATACATTCTGAATTAACTTTCCACATTCAAGACAATATATGATTTGATTTTCGAATTTGGCACCACAGTAATTGCATATCTTTTCAGCTTTTTCGGATTTTTCGTTCATTGTTTTTATTTATTTTTTTGATTTCTTATCGCTTTTTTAAATTGTGTTTTGTGGTGTTATAGAGCTCCATTAAGAGCAATCCATGATAATACGAAATACTATCGAAATACCCTTCTCCTTCTTCTATACCAGCGTGAACAACCGCAAGTTGAGCATTTAGAGCCGAGCGTATGAGTAATTCGACCCCCTTGTAGATGAGGTTAGGGCTCCACATACCACGCTCAAAATTTGCCCACCAAGGAGGGCAAGAGTGAATGCCGCGATCGTAAAACCAACGAGCCGTGTTGTAATAGTTTTCCACATCCCAATTAGAATTTTGATCTATTTTTGAAGCAATTTTTAACAGGCGATTCAGACTTTTTAGGATCTTCCAATAATATTTATGCACGTTATTATCGGGATGTTTCCACAATGGATAAGGAACCTTTGCTTTTAGATCTTCGTAACTTGTACTCCACGAGGAATCTCGGGGAAGAATTTTATTCTTCTCTATCTGAAATTTTTTTTGTAAATCAGAAATAAATATCGTTTCTATTTCTGAATCCTCATTGACCAAATTCAGAGCTTTGGCAAGAAAATCTTTTTCGTAATTAGGGATGTGGTGTCCAAATGTTTCTCCGTCCATTGCGGTGATGATATACTTATCTTGGGAAGTTTTAGTTTTATCTTTATTTGGATACATTTCACTTAATGCTTGTATAAATTCTTTGGGAGTAATTTTTTTAAAAGCGATTTTATTACTGAGAATGTCGTCTCTAAAATAAAGAAGAACGCCATTGGGAGCGGAATAAATCTTATTATATGGCCAATCTATATTCTTTTTTTCCGTGGGACACGCAATTCCGCTCATAATGAGCCATTTATACCCGAGGTTGCCTATCATATTAATTATATCCGTGGAAATAGCCATTTCGGGAGGAAAAAATCCTTTCGGTGCCCAGGAAGATCCAAATTCTGTTCGATTGACTTCCTCATTCATCCGAATTTGACGAGAGATTTCCTCTTTTGGGATTAATGGTAATATTGGATGGAATTTCCCAGTACCTAAAATTTCAACCTTACCTATTTTTACTAATTGATCTAATAATTCCAGTGAATCTTCCATTCCATATTCTTTAAGAAGCTCTATTAGAACGCCATTTATATTCAAGCAGAACTTTGAATTATCAATATCATTAATGACTGATAATAAAGGAATATAACATTCTTTATTGATCCTTCGTAAAACATCTATTTCTTGCGTTGGTGGTTGATATATATGGAGTAAAGGTGCCCAATATGTAGTCATTTCTGATCCTAGTTTTCTCTGATGATTTAATATACTAGATAAATAGGAACCCCTTATTAAAGATGTTTTTTACAATCTAAAATTTTGAGCGTAATTTTATTCAATTGTGCGTATTATTCGAATTCACAAGTGAAATTTCAATTGTTTTTTTTTTGAAGTATTAATTTAATAAAATTAGGTTTTAGCTTTAAAAAAATAAAGAACGAGAACATATAAATGGTAGTAAACAACTTCGAAAAAATAAACATATTGGACAACTTTTATCAGACGAGTTCGTTTTTTCCCATGCCCATTGTCGCAATTGGAACTTTAACCGAAGATGGAGATCCTAACCTTGGTCCTTATTCCCTCGTATTTCCGTACTATATTGCAGGAAAAGACTATTATACGATGCTTCTTGAGTCTCGAAATAGCTCAAATACAGCAAGAAACATCCTTAAAAGAAAAAAATGTTCCTTGAATTTCATTCCAGACGAAAAACAATACATGAAACAATGTGTGGCTCTTGGTTTTCCAGGTGATGCTACGGAAGAAAAAATGAAAGATTGCATTTTTACTTTGGTTGAGGGTCAAAAAAAAAAAAGACGATCCCAAAGGAGAGTATCCAAAAATTGTCGCTGAAGCATATCAAGTATTTGAATGCACATGGCTCAGCCATTTAGATGGAGCTGATAAAGACGAAATACAGGAAAGTTATTCTCCTCCATATCACGACTTTAATGGCATTACAAGCGAATTCGGTGCGCATTTTATTCTTAGAATCGATAATATTTTAATGAAGCCTGAATACAAAAAATGTATCGTTGATGGAGTTTCCTCGAAAGGTTTTCCGAATATTCCCATCGATTACGGATATCGTGATAACACTAACTTCTGGATTGCTCGATTTAAATCCCCTTACGCAGAAGCTATTCCAAAGAATAAGGCAGTTGAAGTATCAACAGTACAATACGCTGCTGATAGGATAGACCCCGATGTAAAGTTCACGGAAGAAGCGTGTGCAAGATTAGTAAGAGTTCCAAGAATATTCTTGAAAAAAGCATTAAAGGGTTG
>JAEOUI010000224.1 GCA_016839425.1 Promethearchaeota archaeon | reverse complement strand
TGTTTCTTCCAGTTGAAAAAAGGAAACTTGAAAATCCAATGAAAGAACCAGAATCTGATACTTACATTGGTATACCTTGGGATCTTGATGCAAAAGTATTTTTAGATGAGGTAATGATTTTGATACCTAAAGAAATGCAACACGCAGCAAAAAAAGGTATGGGCTTTACAGCCGAGCGAACAGCTGAAAAAAAAGAAGAAAAAAAAGTAAACAAGGAATTATTAATCGCAATTATCATTGAATTGGTTCCTCAACCTTTCAAACGCGATTTTATGGAATTTTTAATCAAAAAGAAAATAGATTTGTTGGACTATATGACTAAAGACGAGATAAATAGAATCAAATCTCTACCATTTAGTCATCAATTAATCCCTCAGAGAGATCAAGAGGGGGAAAAACAAAATAAAATAGACAAAATAAATGAAAACAAAAATAAAGAAAAGGTGAAAGTAGATATGAATACAAAAGAAGAATGGGAAGAATATCTAATACGCTTTATGAAAGCATATAACGAGCTGCCAGATGTGGAACAAATGCTTGAGCCAATCGGATCAGTAGTTTTCCAATACGAAATCACTGATAAGCCTGAGATGAGCTATTGGCAACACATCAATGGAAATAAAATGGATTGGGGGATGGGTAAATTCTCTAATGGAGATATTCCAACAGTAATCCATAAAACAGATTTTGAAACGATTAAAAAGGTTAATTGTGGTGAATCTGATCCTATCCAAGCAACTATGGCAGGTACATATGTCGTCGAAGGAGATGTTACCAAGCTAATGGCATGTGCTCCCTTGCTTCCACTTAATGCAAAAGCGCATGAACAGGCACTTAAAAATTAAAATTAATTTTTTTTTTAAAACAAGAAAAGTAAGTTTAGGTGAGATAAATTCGATTTAATGTAGCTACTAATTGGGACTTGAAATTAATAGATAAGTTAGCTAAATATCCCGTATCAGATTTATATGGTGTCACGGATCACTCCATTGTTGGTGGTGGGCGACCTTCTTTTTTACTTCCAAATGTTACTGATGAATATATAGCAGAATATATTAAAAAAGTGCACGAGAATAAAATGGAGTTTTCCTTCCTATTAAACGCACCTTGCATGAATAATATGGAAACTAACCCTCAAACACACAAGGAACTCATTGATCATCTTCAATGGATCAGTGATATTGGTGCTGATAATGTAATTGTTACAATTCCTTTCTTGATACAGATCATCAAGGAACAATTTCCTAATTTAAAAATTCGCGTGTCAACCATCTCACATATAAATAGCGTAAATCGCGCCAAGTTTTACGAAATGCTCGGAGCGGACGAATTTACTCCAGATGTAATGATAAATCGCGATTTTAAAACATTAAGCAAAATCAAAAAGGCAGTTAAATGCAAGATCGTTTTACTCTTAACCGATGGCTGCCTTTTTCAATGTCCCTTCAGGCATTATCATTACAATACGCTTGGACATGCGTCCCAAACTCATCAACAATTCGAACGAAATTATGTAGATACATGTATCTTGAATTGTGCAATTATAAAATTTTCAAATCCCGAAGAAATCCTTAAATGCAGATGGGTGCGTCCAGAAGATTTGTCTCATTATGAAGAAATTGGAATTACAGATTTCAAGATTGCAGGGAGGCGAATGTCAACCGATTGGATCGTTAGAGCGGTTGATGCGTTTACCTCTCGAAAATATGATGGGAATCTAGTTGATATCATTCAAGGTTTTTCGATGTCACATGGGGGTTTAGAGCAAAAAGACCCTAATACTGGAATCTCAAAAACTATTGGTCAAGAATCTACTTCAAGACTATACATCGATAATACGAAGTTAGATGGATTTATTGACTTCTTTAAGAAACAAAATTGTGTAGCGATGTGTGATGAATGCAATTATTGTAAAGAATGGGCAAAAAAAGCAGTTATCCTGAATAAGGAAGAATCAGAAAAATATGTAAAATCCCTTCAAATTTACATTGACGATCTTAAAACGAGCAGGGAATTTGGACTTTCAAAAACCGAGTCAAAACAAGAAAAATCTAATGGTTTAAAATGGCTTTCCGAAACTGAAGAAATATTCGACGAACTTATTAAATTAACGCCACAACAATTTCAATCCATGGCAAGGATGGTCATATCGTCCCTTGCAGAAGATAAAGCCAAGAAAAGGGCATCGCAAGAAGTTCATAACCAAGACATGGTTGACGCATTCTTGGAAGGCACTCCAGCACCATTTCAAGCAGACATGAAGGATGGACTGAAAAAGTATGGACTTTTAAAAGAATAAATAGGAGGTATAAAATTTTATATTTATATAGTTTTAACTCGAAAATATTCAATATATACCACCTAAATTAAATGATTTTTTAAAAATATAAATAAATACTATAAAACAACGAATAAATAGAATAAAAACGGAAAAAAGTGAAAAAAATGGAAGGAATTTATTTTGATATCGTATTTCCTCTGGTATTATTAGGGTGTTTATTAATTATAATACTACGGGGATTAACTAAAAAATATCCAGACCAAGAATATATGACTAAAACCGAATTTATGAAAGATTGGTTAAAGGATCACGGACAAGCACATAAACTCGACGAACAGTTTGAAAAAATGCAGAAAGATCCTGCAGGAAAGATTTACATGCCCTTAACATATAAAGGTGCAAAAATCTTCATGAAAATGGGATTGACTCCGAATCAAGTGTCCATTGTGAATCTTATTTTATCTTTCTTCATATTCTATGGAGTAGTAATTGCCGGAAGGGGACATTCATTGAACTTATTTTCCCAACAACCATTCTACGGCTGGTTATTTATACCACTTGCTCTTTTAGTATTCTTTACTGGAATTGTAGATGGAATCGATGGCGCAATCGCTAGATTGCAAAATATCAAAACGAGACGAGGAGGATGGTTCGATAATGTAATTGATAGAATTAGCGATATTTTAATGCTAGTCTGTTTTGTTCCTGGAACTATTTCCATCGTGATGGGTCTCGATTTTCGATGGGTCGTATGGACAAATATTTTCTTAATCTTTCTGTACGAATATATGCGAGCAAGACATGAAGGATTAGGGTTAAAGGAAACTAAACCATTTATGGGAGAAAGAATTACTCGAATATTAACAATGGGAACCTTCTTCTTAATTTACGGTATTTCGAGTTTCGGAGTCTTGATAACATACTTGATTGATCCCTCTTCAGCTGAATCACTTTGGGCAGTAACTCACGGTGGAGTCACAGGTTGGGCAATGATAATTATGCAATTGAGTTTGTTATTGATAATGGTATTTTCTTGCCTAAAATTAGCCAACTATTCATACAAGGGATTAAAAGAATTAGACAATGCAGAATAAATAAGAGGAAAAAAAAAATGAAGAAAGTTAAACTGTTTTTCTATGGAATATTTATAGTGGCTTATTATATTTTGCTTCACTTCCTATTTCCAGATTCTTGGAATTCAGTAACGAAAAATTCTATTGATAATTTCTTTACGAATTTCCTTGTCTATTGGTGGTTAATATTTCCATTACTCGCACTTCTTTTACTTTTTGGGATTAATATCTATTATGGAATACATTTCTTAGCATCTTTTGGTAGTGGTTTTAAACCGAAAAATGATTACTATGAAAATGTAACAATAATGATTGCATCTAAAAACGAAAAAGCTCTATTGGAAAGAACTATAAAATCAATAATGGATACTGATTATCCCAAGGATAAAATACAATTAATCGTAATAACCAGCGGATCAACTGATGGTTCAGCAGAATTTTGTCAAGAATATTTCAAGCAACATAATACTATTAAAGTCGATATTGTATCGGAAGATCTTCCTAAAAAAGGGAAACCAACTGCTTTAAACCACGGATTAAAGCTAGTAAAACACGATATAATAGTCCTTTACGATTCTGGATGCATTTTACAACGAAACGCATTGAAAAATTTAATTGCTCCATTAAAAGACCAAAAAAAGAAAGCCGTAATTGGTCCGGTATTAGTTGAAAATTGGAATATAAATAAGATTACCAAGGGCATCTTTTTAGATTACGCAATTGTGTCTGGTGGAGGATTACTCTTTGAAATAAAAAATAGATTAGGTTCTTCTGCTTATTTATATGGACGGAATTTTGCCATCCGGACAGAATTATTGAACAAATATGGTGGATTTAATGAAGATTCGATGACAGAAGATCTTTATCTTCACATCCTCCTAAATTTAGATGGAATAAATATTTATTATTCGCCTAAGGCAAGAGTATATGAATATGTACCCCATACCTCAGAAATATTGAAAAAGCAAAGAACAAGATGGATTGCAGGATATACTGTTGATGCGCCCCAATTAATGGCAATGAAAAACGAAGAAAGAGACGGAAAGAAGATAATTATTGCTAGGAACATGACAATGACCTTTATAGGGAATATGGATACTTGGATGCCAATAATAATATTTTTCACGATATTATACGCTATTATTGGAGAGTACTATTTAATGTTATGGAATTTATCTCTATTGTTCTTTCAATTCGGATTTCTATTCAACGCAATAAGGAAATATGCAGATAAACATTATAGCTTGTTGTTTTACTTTCTAATGAGTGGCTATATACATCTATACATGTTCTTGCGTCAATTTTCGCTTCCTACAGAATTGAGCTGGGACAAAACACCAATGATTCTAGAAAGACAAGAAGAAGAAGTAAAGGCTTTAACTATTAATTAATTCTTTTATTTTTACTTATTAAATATTTAAACTAGTTCGATACCAAATGAAAATATACTTAATTAATGCATCTCCGACGAGAATATCAAAAGATAATAAAAAAGAAACGCTTTTTCAAACATCGGCACCTCCCTTAGGATTAATGTATCTTGCGTCTTCTTTAAAAAACATAGGACATCGTGTATTTATCATAGATCAGCCGGCATTCAATCTGACTAACGATGAAGTTGTAGAATTCATAAAAAAAAAAGACCCCGAAGTTGTTGGTTTTTCAACTTTATGTGCTTCTTTTGAGAATGTAAAAGAAATTTCAAAAGAATTGAAAAATTGGAATCCTAATTTATCAATCTTATTTGGTAATTATCTTGCAACCTTTTACGCTCGCAAAATATTAGAAAAATACGATTGGGTTGATATTTGTGTAAGAGGTGAAGGCGAGATAACTACACCCCATCTCTTGGAAAGATTAGAATCAAATAAAGATCTCAGCGAAGTAGAAGGAATAAGTTTTAGAAGCAATGGAAAAATAAACGATAATAAAGATAGACCCTTGATAAAGGATTTAGACTCAATTTCTTTTCCTAATAGAAAACTTCTTCCCGCTTTTTATAAAAACAGGATTGGAGGTGTTGACATTACCAAGCGAAAATTTGCAACAATGGTCTCTTCAAGAGGATGTCCCTATTCGTGTAATTTTTGTTCTTGTACTGCCTTTTCGAAAGGATTATGGAGGACTAGATCCATTGATAATATTATAGATGAAATACGGATATTATCAGATGAAGGTTATCGCGAAATTCTTTTTATTGACGATAATTTTACTTTAAACCAAAAACGTATAAATGAATTTAGTAATAAAATAAGAAAAGAAAATTTAGACATAGTATTTATTGGAGATGGAAGGGTTAATAACGGTTCTGTTGAGCTATTTAAAACCCTTAAGAAAGCTAATTTTGAAATCCTGATGTTTGGCATAGAAAGTAGTTCCCAAAGAGTGTTAGATTCTTACAACAAAAAAATAACACCTGAAATGAGTAGAATAGCAATAAATAACGCTAGAAAAGCGGGTTTCAAATTCCTCATTGGTTCTTTCATGATAGGTGCTTATGATGAAACATATCAGGAAGCAATTAACACTCTTAATTTTATCTCATCGTTAGATATTGATTTTCCACATATTATTTTTACTCGGGCATTACCTGGTACCCAAATCTTCAATGAACTCGTAGAAAAGAAAATCATAAATGAAGATAACTTTTGGGAAACAGGTGTCGACATTATCGACTTGCCTGGTTCAAAAATGGATAGGGAAACTATTTTTAAGATTATTAAGGACCAATTTCATTTGAAGTTTTTCAGGCCGAATTACATAATTAAAGCATTCACAAGAACTTTAATAAGCAAGTATAGACGAGAAATAATATTTAATCACTTAAATTTACGAGACATTAACAAATTTGTAAAAATTATCAATAATCCTCCCGATTTATTTTAAAAAGACAATATAAAGAGAAAAATTCCATGAAAATAGCATTAATTAATCCAAGCTTAGAAACAAACATATATACTCCATGGGTTCCTTTGGGTATTTTATACTTGGGAACCATCTTGAAAGAGCACGGTTTTAAAGTAAAACTATTAGATGCCGCAGCCAAATTTTATAATAAATACGATGTATTAGAATGGCTCAAGACAATAAAACCAGATGTGATCGGAATTAGCGTGTTTACAATTGCTTTTCTTCCATCAATAAATTTAATTAAAATAATTAAAGATTGGAATCCTACAGTGAAAATTGTAATCGGCCATTATCATCCTACCATGGAATATGAAAATATTCTAAAAAAATATGGAGAATATGTTGATTATTGCGTGCGTGGAGAAGGAGAATATACATTTTTACAATTATGCGAATTTCTTGATAAGCACGACAATAAATTACCCACTGAAATTCCAGGATTAGCTTTCTTAGATTCTAATAAGAAATTAATCGTTACTCCCGAAGCCCCCTTAATACAAAATCTTGATGATCTCCCCTTCCCCGATAGAACTCTCATCGATTATCAGTATAAATGGAATTTTTCGGGTTTTGAATTCTCGAATTATAATCTGACTTCAATCATATCTTCTAGGGGGTGTCCATTTAATTGTTCGTATTGTGCGTGTACAAAGTTTGCTAAGCGCCGATTTAGACCAAGAAGTCCAGAAAATATCATAGAAGAAATGCAACTAATTGCTGATCAAGGTTATAAGCAATTAAATTTCGTTGACGATAATTTTACACTTCAACCAAAACGCACCATTAAAATCTGTCAGTTAATGAAAAAAGAAAAAATAGACATTGATTGGCATACTGATGGCAGAGTAGACCAAACTCATCAAGACATGTTGGTATGGATGAGAAAAGCTGGATGTAAATCGATTTGGTATGGTTTTGAGACCGCAAACCAGAGAATTCTTGATATCTATAATAAAAGAACCAAGGTTTCACAATTTAATGTGGCTATAAAAAAAGCTAGGAAGGCAAAAATTGATTTGATTGTGGGATTATTCATGTTAGGGGCGCCTACAGAAACCATAGACGAGGTTAAGAACACCATCCAATTTGCGGTTAAGTCTGATATTGATGTTCCCTTCTTTAATGTCGTGGAAATCTTTTCGGGTACGAAATTTTGGCAAGATTATACCACTCAAGGAGTAATTCATCCAAATGATACAATAAAGGTGCCTGTAGGAACCGAGATATGCGAAGCAGAAAGATGGGAAACGAACTCAAGGGTAATAGACTTTTTACTTCCTCAAAACGAGCGCGAGCAGATGTTAAACGAAATACAAGGAGCATACAAGCAATTTTTCTCGTTCGATAGGAAAAAAATATTACTCTTGAAATTAATCCTTCGAGCAATAAAAAGTAAATTCATGCTCAATATGGGATACAACATTGCGAAAAATTTTAAGAACGCCATGGAAGCAATGACGATGTTTAGGAACTCTAAACCGCGAGGATTTGGAGTATATGACGAGTAATAATATAACTTGGTGATAATCACGAAAGTTGCGTTAATTTCCCCAGTTCCTATGGATTTAAAACGGTCTAATCCACGACCAATGTTTTCGAGTTTTGCAGAACCTTTAGGTCTTTTGTATATCGCTGAAATGCTCATTCAAAATGGGCACGAAGTTACCATACTCGATCACGGTGCAACTAACTTTACATTTTCTCAAGTGTTAGATTGGATAAAGAAACAAGAACCAGAAATATTAGGAATTTCCGTTCTCATTCGATCCTTTTTGTCGGGAATTGAAATAGCAAATATGGCGAAAGAATGGAATCCTAATTTAATTGTTGTTTTAGGAAATTACCAGACTGTATGTGCCGAAAGGATAATGAATAAATATTCTTTCGTGGATTTTTGTATTCAAGGAGAAGGAGAATACACATTACTTGAATTAATTCATTTCCTTGAGACAAAAAACCTAAACTACGAGGAAATAAAAGGTATTTATTACAGAAAAAATGGTTTCATTAAATCTACTGCTCCAAGAGAACTTGAAAAAGATTTAAACAAATTCCCCTTGCCCAATAGGAAATTATTAAACGGAAATTATAAAATGGCAATTGGTGGATTAGAGATCGCAAATAAAAAATCAGGAACGATAATTATGAGTCGCGGATGTCCATTTCAATGTCGCTTTTGTTCTGTCAACCAGAGGGGATGGCGCCATCGCTCGATCGACAATGTAATGGAGGAACTTCGAGTTTTAGACGCTGAAGGTTATCGCGAAATAATGGTAATGGACGATAATTTCACATTAAATCCTAAATGGGTGCAAACAATTTGCAAAAATATCATAAAAGAAGACTTGGATTTGGTTTTTCATTGCGAAGGTCGGGTTGAAGGGACTGATGAAATGTACAAGCACATGAAACAAGCGAATTTTAAATCGATTTTCTTTGGTATGGAAAGCGCAGATCAACGCGTTCTCGATTATTACAATAAAAACATAACACCTTCAAAATGCAAGTTAGCACTAAAAAAAGCGAGAAAAGCGGGTATTGAGGTTCTTATGGCGTCTTTTATCCTTGGGTCGCCAGAAGAGACATTAAGCGACATCAAAACTACAATGGATTTTTCCCTAAAAATCGATATCGATTACGCAATGTTTCATATTTTTGAAGTTTTTCCGGGAATTAAAATATGGGACGAATTAGTCGCTCAAAACAAGTTAGATGAAAATAAATATTGGGAAACTGGCGTAAGAGTTCCCGAGCTTCCATTTTATAACATTAAAATCGAAATTCTTACGGAAATTATGAGGAGAGCTTATAAAAAATTTTATTCTCTAGCACGACCGAAATTCATATTCAAGGAGTTTCTAAGGTCTATTAAAAGTTATTATCGAATGGAAAAAATTGGAAACTACGCTCGGGATTATCGTTCCATGTTAAAAATGGTTGAGTCTCTAAGTGAGAAAAGATTTTAAGAAATAAGATAAAAAAAATCTTCAAGGATATGATTGAGCCATTAGCCCTATAAGTAAGTTATTGATGATAATGCAAAAAATATCATCAGAGGGAATACGATAACTATGAGCGCTAATCCTATAGAATTTGCTATTATTCCAATGATAGAGAATATACTTCCTAAGGTTTCTATCGTATTAGAACTCGATGCTTTATTGCTTTTAATTTTTCCAACGATTCCTAGTACTAAACCCGTTGTATGGGCTGCTAAAAGAAGAATCACGGCAAATATTTGAATGATCATGTAAAAAGAACTATAATAGCTGTACATATAGGACATCGGAGCTCTCATTACAAAAGTACCTATAAAAAAAGCAACTCCCCCAATTATCCCCGAAGCTAATCCAAAACCAAATATCTTACGAGAATCTGAATCAATTTTTTCAAATTTTTTTGGTTGTGTATATGTAGGTTTATAACTGCGTTCTCTATCTGGTAAAGGTGTCTTTTCTTTTATTTCTTTCAGACGATCTAATGACATCCCACAATCTTGACAAAAGTTTTGGGATTCATAAATAACTTTACTACCACAATTTGGACAGAAAATTTGTTTTTCACCCGAATCTTTTTAATTGCAAATTAAAAAAAGAATTTCTAATATTTAAATCCAATAATAAAAATTTAAAATATTCTAATTAAGAGAGAAAAGAATTATAAGATTTAATAGTAGTAAGTATATGTTATATCTGGCGTTCCTGATATTAACGATCCAAGATTCAATATAAGAGGTAATATTAAAAGCACTGAAACTAATGCCATTCCATTCTCGATTAATCCAATGATCGAACAAATACTTCCAGCTCTTTCGTATCTATTTACAGATTCGGCTTGATTGCTTTGGAATCGTCCCAATATAGCAAATGTTAATCCTATTATAGCACAAACCATCAATGTCATAATCGGAGCGATAATAAAATCAATTGGATTTGAATTCGAAGCGAAATTGGTGACAATCACGAAAGTACCTCCAAAAGCTATAATAGAAGCAACGGGTCCTACAACAAGAGATGCTATTCCAAAAAATGCAGCTCTCTTTGAATAAATATCTATTTCTTCTCTTTTAGAATTTATAATGTTTGAATCATCTAAAAAAGTTCCACATTCAATACAAGATGTTTGGTTAGGACCTATTCTTGTTCCGCACCTTGGACATATGAATATTTTTAATCACCCTTGATGAATTTTGTATTTTGGTCTTTAACAATTGAAATATATTTTCCTATTTAAGATAATGTGGTAAATTTTTGATATAACAAAATAATCCTAAATAAAATAATCTTTTATATTTGTCTATAAAAAGCATCTGAACAATGAAGATAAAAAATATATTTAAAAATTGTAAACAAAATTTTTAATTATTGTTAGTAACTTGGATAATAGATGGGAGGATTGAATAGTAATAAGGGAAATACAATAAAGGCAAGTATTAATCCTATAGAATTTGCTATTATCCCTAATAAAGAAAAGATACCTCCCCAATTCTTGAACGAATTTTCGTGTACTATTTTCGTACTTTTCACTCTTCCAACTATCCCTAATACTAAACCTGTTGAATGAAGGGCCAAAAGGACGATTAAAGCTACTACTTGAGTCATTGTTATAATTGAACCGACATAACTCTCTAACATGCTAATATTTGGCATTAATAATATGGATCCCTCGCTAAAGCTTGTTGTTGCCATTATTCCAGAAATAAGACCCAAGGCAAAAACAATCCTTGATTCTTTATCTACTATTTCTTTAATGGGAACTTTAACGGGCTCATTATAGGTTTGAATGGTATTTGTTGTTGGTATTTGTTGTTTTTTTTCATTCATTCCTTCTAACGATGTTCCACATCCTTGACAAAAATTTTGAGCTTCATCCAGAATTTTATTACCGCAATTTGGGCAAAAAATGGTCTTTCACCTTAATTTTATAGTTTGGATAATATTTAAATGAGTTGAATATTCCATTTAAATTTTATAACCAAGATTATGATTTTAAAAAAATAATTTTCACTTGGAATTATAAATGAGAAAGATTAAAAATTCATAAAGTTAAAGCAAGATAAATAGGTGCCAATATAATGAGAATGGTTATGTTTAAACCGAGGGAATTTAGTACACCTCCAACATAAGAAGTAATGGTACTTGTTATTTTAACCGCTTTGGGTTGTTTCACTTGATTACTATGACCTATCCCTGATATTCCAATAATCATTCCAAAAATGTTTATATTGATTAAAATTATGAGCCTGATTAAAACTTCGAAACCAAATGATGTATAAGTTCTACTCGTATATTCTGATAAAGAAGTGCCATACAATATAATTAATTGAGTTCCTATAATAAAGGATATTACTAATAAAATACATGATGTAATTCCCTTTGTTAAGGCTTTTATAGAATGTTCGTCAAGTTTATCGCGCTGATATATAACACTTTCTTTGGAAGCTATCATTTTATTCATTTTTATTTTTTAATTATCTTGTATTATTAATTATTTAACAATTAATTGTTAAGAGTGATTATATTATTAAATAAGATACCCATGAGTAAGATAAAGGAAAAATTAATAGAGCAAAAGTTGA
>JAEOUI010000553.1 GCA_016839425.1 Promethearchaeota archaeon | reverse complement strand
TTACGGGATCAAATGGTTTTATTGGATCCCATTTAATACGCAAATGTATTTCACAAAATACTGAAATATGGGCTTTAATTCGTCCCCGTAGTTCATTTGAAAATTTATTAGAATTTACTAACGGAAAAGAAAGTTTTTTAAATTACGAAAAGGAAAATTTTAATGAAGGTATCAT
Organism: Promethearchaeota archaeon; assembly: GCA_016839425.1. The sequence continues at coordinate 1,941 of JAEOUI010000553.1, read as the reverse complement.
AAAAATTTCTAGTACTTACAGTTATTTAACATTCTTGGAATGTGATATTAAAAATAGAGTGTTAATGGATAAAATAATTAAATATTTTGCTCCAAATTATATTTTCCATCTTGCAGCTCAACCTTATATAATTCCATCGTGGGAGGATCCCGTGGATACTATTGAAACAAATGTTATAGGCACGATTAATCTTTTTGAACCTTTGAAGAGGTATCAATTAAATACCAGAGTAATAGTCGCTTGTTCAGCAGCCGAGTTTGGTACAACTACTAAATTAAATCGTCCTCTAAAGGAAGATGATCCTTTGATGGCAACAAATCCTTATGGTATAAGTAAAATTGCCACGGAATTGCTTTCTAGGCAATATTTTCTAAATTTTGGGATAGAAACGATAAACCTGCGCTTTTTTAACATAACGGGTGACAATAGGGAAAACGATGCTCCTTCTGATTTCATTCGAAAAGTCGCTAAAATAGACTTAGGTCTGGAACCTCCCGAAATACATGTAGGAAACCTCAAACCTTACCGAGATTTTACAGATATTGATGAGGCTTTAAATATTATCTGGAATGCTGCAATAAAAGGCATTCCTGGTGAGACATATCACCTTTGTTCTGGTAGAAAAACTCAAATAAAAGATTTACTCCGAATTGCCTTAAGTTTTTCGAAGAAAAAAATAAAAGTCGTTGATAATGATGCAAAAAAACTTAGAAAAACAGACGAAGATCTCTTAATCGGTGATAATTCAAAAATAAAAAACCAACTACATATTCAAATTTCCAAACCTTTAGAGACAACAATGAAAGAGATGTATGAATATTGGCTAAATTACTACAAGAAAAGTTTATAATTGAAAATCATTCAAGAAGTTTTTGATATGAAATTTTTAATAATTGGGGGTTTAGGGTTCTTAGGATGCAACTTAGCGAGTCGTGTTCTTCTCAGAAATGAAAACCTTTTAATACTCGATAATTTCTCAAGAAATTATTGTAAAAATAACTTGGATTGGTTGAAAAAACAAGGAAATCTAAAAATATATAAGGAAGATATTAGAAATAGCAAGAAATTAAACCATATTATTAAAAAAGTTCAACCAGATGTGATCTTTCATACTGCTGGACAAGTTGCTGTAACTCATTCTTTGAATGATCCTAAAAATGACTTCGAGATTAATGTGATTGGGACATTTAATATACTTGAAGCAATAAGAAAGTATTCTCCTAGTTCATTAATGTTCTTTTCTTCTACAAATAAAGTATATGGTGATTTAGGTTACTTAAAATGCTTGGAAGGCGATACAAGATATTATTTGGATGAATCGTTTAATAGTCTAAATGAAAATTTTAAATTGGATTTTCAAACACCTTATGGTTGTTCTAAGGGTGCTGCAGATCAATATGTTCTGGATTACGCAAGAACATTTAATTTGCACTTAACAGTATTTCGCCATTCTGCTATCTACGGTCCAAGACAATTTCCTACATTTGATCAGGGTTGGGTAAGCTGGTTTTGTCTAAAAGCACTTGAACTTAAATTAAACAGGTTAAATCAAGAAATTGTTGTATTAGGGAATGGAAAGCAAGTTCGGGATATTATATATATTGAGGATGTAATAGATCTTTATTTTCAGTCAATCAATCAAATGCGATATATTGAAGGGCAACCTATTAATATTGGAGGCGGTATTCAAAATAGTATTTCTATATTAGAAATGATTGAATACCTCGAACAAGAGTTAAATATCTCAATACCTTACAAAAAAGACAAAGAAAGAAAAAGCGATCAGAAATACTTTGTATCTGATAATAAAAAAGTAGAAAATTTGATTGGTTGGAGGCCTAATGTTTCAAAGCTTCAGGGACTTAAAAAACTATTACAATGGTTAAAATCAAATTTAATAAAGGAAATTTAACAAAATGATAATCATTTAATCTTTTATTA
>JAEOUI010000511.1 GCA_016839425.1 Promethearchaeota archaeon | reverse complement strand
TAAAAGGACCTAAATGTAAAGGAGTAAGATGTATTGTAGAAGAAAAAAAAGCTCGTAAAATCAAGAAAAAAACATAAATTCAATTAATGAATGTTAGAATCATTATGACTCCGTAGATTATATTGACTATTTTTTAAAAAAGATACGATTGGAAAAACAATTTCTGCTAATTGGATTGGTCCATAAAAAAGAAAATCGGCTCCAACTGATAACGGCATAATTGAACCTACAACTTTTATATACTCTTTAATCTCTCCAAATTTAGGAATTAAATTCTTCCAAGCATCCGCTAAGTTTTGCCCCGCAGTTCCTGCCGGATACCCATATTTATTTTTTACTTCTATAATAGTATTCATTGCTAAACCTAACGAGGTATAATCAATTACACAAGTATCTATTAAGAAATTGTTTTTCTTAAATTTATACGACTGTGCTTTAATGATGAGATTATCGATAACATCCATTCGAGCTTTTGTTGTCCAAAATTGCGATTCTATTGGTAATAAAACAAAATTCTCGATGTTAGTTCTACTTAATAACTCAAATTCCCGATCGAATGAAGATGAAGTAATTGTATTATAAATTATTTTCTGGTCCAATCCCGTATCAATAAGATAATTTATCAAGGGCTTTTTAACTTCCCAATCAGGGGCATCCACCAAAACGGGAGTATTAGTGATATCAAAAACATAATCTAAAATGGGTTGAATTGATTCTTCATAAGAAGTAATAACATCTAAAAGAGGAGTTAATCCCGTTTTATCCGCAAGTTCTTCCTGATCTCTGATGAGTTTTTCAGCATAGGGCTTATTTATCTGCCCATGTTTCTCATCAATAAATATTTTTTTTTGGTTTAGATAAAAGATAGTTCCAACTAAGGCCACAGGAGTTTCTCGGGGGTCTCCTCCTATACTATATTTTCCAATTTTATAGCTTTTTTGCTTGATGGGATATTTAAGCATTTAAAAATATATTTAGTTATTTTTTTAACCAATCTTGAATACGGGATGATTTGGAGGGGCCATTTTTCCTTCATCAAAGAGCAATTGGGAATGAGCAGCTTTGATAAATGCCACATTTGGATAGATCAGATTTGCATGTTGGAGAGGTCCATATAATAAGAAATCTGCCCCAGCATTGAGCGTAATCGTAGATGCTACAACAGAAGCAAACTTTTTGATATTTCCAAATTTTTCTTTAACATTTCTCCATGTATCTACCGAATTGTGTGCTCCAGATCCAACGGGATATCCATACTTATTCTTGACTTCATTCATGGCATTCATTGCTAAACCCAATGATGTAACATCTATTACAGCGGTATCAATTATAAAATTATTTCCAGCGAAGTTTGCGCCAAGTGTTTTTTCTACAAGAGCATCGATTACATCCATTCTTGCTTGCGTTGTCCATCTAGTTGATTCTACACTGAGGAGAATAAAATTTTTCAATTTAATTTCTTCTAGTTTTTTGAATTCATTCTCATCGGATTCAGGATTGATTGAATTATAAATTATTCGCTCTTGTATTCCTGCCTCTTTAATATAGTCCATTGCTTTTAGTTTTATATCTATACTCGGAGCATCTAATACAATTGGAATATCAGTCGCATCAATAACGAAATCTAATAATGGCTTTATAGACTCTTCATAAGAGAGAATTACATCTAAACCAGGAACCAAACCTGTCTTATCTGCCAGTTCCTCTTGATTTTTAATAAGGTTCTCAGCGAATTCCTTTACAATTTCTCCCTTTTGTTCATTTTTAAAGATATCTTTCTGCTTATAATAAAAAATAGTCCCAATTACAGCTGTTGGTGCAGACCGGGGATCTCCTCCAATAGAATATTTCCCAATCTTATAGACTTTTTGTTCAGCTTTATATTTAAACATGTTAAGTTTCAATATGATATTTTATTGTAAAATGAAGTTTTTCCCTATTTTTTTAAGTTTAGCTTGTTATTTCAAGTTCTAAATTTACTCTTCATGAAATTATCATTTGAAAATTGAATTGAAAATCACTTTTTCGATTTTTCTTAAGTGTTCACATAATGCACTCCTAGAAATATCAAAATGATCTGCTAAAGTTTTTGAGTCAATCTTGCGAGGAATATCGTAGTATCCGTGTTGTACAGCATAAAAAGCAATTTCTTTTTGACGATCTGTCAAGATTAAAAAGAGATTATCTTTATTAGGATGTACTAGAGATATACTTAATATCTCAAAATCATCTTTAAAAATATTAGCCTGAGAGTTTATTATATCATCAATATTATTATTATCCGTTACAAAACTAATCAGTAGATGATCATGCTCTAAGACGATTGGAGGATCTATGATTACATCTAAATGTGCAAAGAATTCCTTCAAATCTTCGAACCATTTATGCTTTGAGAAAAAAATATATTCATTTTTCATTTTGTCTTCCCCTAATACTTCTATATATGG
>JAEOUI010000223.1 GCA_016839425.1 Promethearchaeota archaeon | reverse complement strand
TTTATGGAATCCTATTAGGAATAATTGGATCAGCATATTTCTTGATTCCCGGTTATATTCTTTTTATTAAAGGATTTGAAGAGAGACTTAGGGGTATTGTATTGATATTAACGGGAATAGCTAGTACGGTCATATTTATCTTGTTCACTTTCGTCCCTTTAAACTCTGGTCCATATCTAATCTTTCCCAGAATTATAATCGATATCATAGGGGAATTAACGATTTATTTAATTTTTATCGTTTCAGGAACCTTGCAATATATCCAAGAAGATAAGCCAAAAAACATTTTCATTGCACTAACTTGGATTTATTTCATAATACGGTGCTCCATTCCCATTTTCTTATTTTTTCCATTGGAGTGGTTCTTATTATCCATAATAATAATAGTTAATATTGGAATATTTTGGTTCTTAGCTTTCGGTGCCACAAGACTTATCTCTAAATATATTAATGGCGAATATAGATCTGGGCTCCATCACTTAAACGCATTTGCAATGATAATTTACATTGTTTTTTTTCTAACAATGACCATAATGTATGTAATATCCCCTGATATGAACTTCTATAATTTCTATTTCGCAGCTTATGGTGAAAGTTTAAAGATAAGTTTTTTTATTGCATTAGGTGTGATGTTTGTATATTGGCTTGCCAGGGAATATTTTTTAGAATAATCCTCTATTTTTCTTTTATTGTTTATTAAATCCATAAAAATATCTTAAAGTAGATTATCATTTTGCTAAAATCGTGATTTAAAATGAGATATGTTTGTAGAAAATTGGTCCTTGTGAATTTAAATATCATTATTAAGATTCTATTATTAATGTTTTCTGATAATAAAATAAGACTAGATTGTAAAAAGATAATTTATTGTATCAGAAACATTGATAAATAGTTGAGTTGAGAGAGGGCGAAATTAGACCGAAATACAGGGCATAAATCTAACGCTTGGCCCAATTTGTAAGACTTTTAGGGGCCAAGTAATTATATTATAAATCTCAGGTTAGAATTTATTCTTTGGATATTATCAATCAAAATCAAGTTGCAATTTAATACGATTTTAATATCTTTTTATCTTCAATATTAAGATTCTTAAAATATAAGTAATTTATTAATTCATAATACATCGAAAAAAGAGCTATTTTATGAGCGAAGAACCACAATTTCCTCCATTACCCGATATAGGAGATATATTAGAGCGAAAAAAAAACCTCGTTGAGCTAATATTTTCGGTCCTAAAATGTAATTCATGCAGAGCTAAATACGAGCGAACTTTTATTCCTGGAGATTATACTTTTAAAAACCTCGAGGATGAGGCATGTAAAAAATGTTCTAAAAAAAACAGTCTAACTATAACAGAAATATATTCTAATTGGGTTAAACCTAATAAAATCAAATAGATTTGAATACTATTTATATATAAGAGTATATATCAATTTTTAATAATTTATAACAAAAAATAAATAAGCGATTAGAGAATTATAAGTTAGAAACATGTTAGAAGACGATTTACTTCAATTAATTGACAAGGCAGTTTCGCAAGATTTTACTATACACGAAATAACAGAAGAAGATCGATTGAACGATTCTTATAAGGCTTTAAAATTTACTCTTTCTTTCAATAAGATTCATGTGAAGTATGAACGCAAGGTTGAAACAGATAAGTATCCCATCATACCTCAATTTCAATTTCTATTTGGTTTTGATCCTAACGACGGTGTATGCCTGTTTGTCGACAAAGAACGGCATAAAAGTGCTCTTTGTGATGGCCCACTCGAAGAAATAAACAATTCCTGTTCTTTAATTCACTCGCTCATGTATTTATTAGTACCTATCGGGAAATTTGAGGTATATTCTTATCTTCCTGCTTGTTGCGAGATAAATTGTCCTAATAGTCCGAAACAATACGAACTTAGAATAGATTTGTTTGAATCTTAACCCTGAATCGTAAAGAAATTTATTATTCCATGACAATTACAAGTAGTAGCAATACTAATTGTGTAAATTTTGTTTTTAAAAACCTCAATATTGTTATTAATATCATCTAAAATTGTTTTTACTTCATTTCCATTTAATCCTCCCAAACCAGATTTTAATTGCTCACTTTCAATTATATAATTATAATGATTTATTAATTTTATTTCGTTTTCCATACCGTTAATATTTGATAATATCTCTTTTACATGTTGGGTTATAGTTATAGGTTTCTCGCGCTTGAAGTTTGGACAATAATTTAAAGGACCCAGGCATTTATCTGGACAAACTTCTCCAGCTTTTGCATAAGATAAAAGTACAATACCCTTTTCAGAATTATAATTTAATATTAAATTAGAATTAGCTGTTTCAACAAAAATTTTTGATAAGATTTTATCTGCAACAAGTAAAATTCCAAGCTTGTTAAATTTAAATGATATTATTGAAGCCATTAAATGAATTGGAAGTACCGGAATGATATAATCTGGATTGAATGCATTTATCAATGATTCTAAATCAGGATTTTCGTGAATTAAAAAAAAAACATCTTTCGGATTTATTTCGTTAATCTTAGAAAGAAGTTCTTCTTGTTTTGTAAATTTTTCATTTACCAATTCGCTAGCAATACAATTTGGATTGATATCAATTAAAAGCGATTGGCTTTCATTTTTAATCCCAAATTCTAATGCCTTTTTACCGAATTTTCCTCCGCCTATAACAATGATTTTCAAGAACTATAGCCTCAAATTGAAATTTTAATAATTTAAATTAAAAATAAAAAGCATATTTTTATTGATCTAGACCTACCATCTTAATAATGAGGTCTGCCATTGAATAAGGGTCCAATGTTTTATCCAAGACTTGTGGTTCGTGCTCTTCAATGAATTTATTTGAATTGAGTAAGCCTTCAATTTTTTTTACGAGTTTGTGTTTAAGAATTTGCATTGTCTCTGCCTTTATCCTGTTAATCATATAATTATGAAAAATTCCATTTTTCCTCAGGAAATTTTCGTGTTTTTGGATAATTGCATGAAGATCGGTAAAATTTTCTCCAGTTTTAGAGTTAACTTTAATGATTTCTGGAGTCCACTCTTTTAATTTAAAATTTTGGGAGTTAGCGTTATCAGACTCGTATCGAAAATTTGTATTTAATTCAAGCATTTGAATGATATCTGCGACTTTTCGATCTGCTCCTGGCAAGTCCATTTTATTCACTGCAAAAATATCGGTTATTTCCATCAATCCTGCTTTAATTGCTTGAATATCATCACCTGTGCCGGGGACTAATAAAACAATAACTGTATGTGCTGATCGGAAAATATCGATCTCTGATTGTCCAACACCAACCGTTTCAACAATAATGATGTCGCATCCATATACATCGAGAATTTTTATAACGTCTTCAGTAGCTCGAGCCAGCCCTCCTAATTGGCCTCGATTTGCCATGCTCCTAATAAAGACATTATCTAAAGAAAAATTATCTTTCATTCGAATACGATCGCCCAATAAAGCTCCACCAGTCAGAGGAGAAGTTGGATCGACGCAAATAATTCCTACTTTTTTGCCTTGATTAACAAATTTTTTAGTTAAAGTTGAAATAAATGTGCTTTTTCCTGCTCCGGGTGAGCCTGTAATTCCAAGAATATAGGCTTTTCCAGTATCTTTATAAATTGTTTTTATAATATCTTCCGAATCTTTAATGTTATTTTCCACTATCGTTATTAATCGTGCTGCTGCGCGAGTGTTCCCTTCCTTTAGGCGAGCAATAAGAGTGGCATTATCCATTTTGAATTATCTCTTCAAATTATTTTTTACAAATTCAACTATTTCTTTTAATTCCGTCCCTGGACCATGAAAACCCTTAAATCCTAATTTTTCTAGATTTTCCTTATCGACTTCAGGAATAATTCCGCCTACGGAGACAAGTACATCGTCAATCCCATGTTTTTTCAATTTATCCATTATTACAGGGCAAAGAGCGTTATGAGATCCACTTAATAAGCTTAGCATTACTACATCTGGATCTTCTTGAATTACCGTATTTACTATATCGTCAGGGGTTTGATGGAGTCCAGTATATATGACTTCCATACCAGCGTCTCTAAGAGCCCGAGCAATGACTTTCGCTCCTCGATCATGTCCGTCCAATCCTGGTTTACAGACTAATACTTTTATTATTCGTTGTTCGTTCATAGTTCTTTCCTCTTTAATTTAAAAGATCGAATCCTCCTTATAAATTCCAAAGACTTCTTTCAGGGTTCCGATGATTTCTCCTACCGAAGCGTATTCTCTAACTGCGTCTATTATATAAGGCATCAAATTTTCGGTTCCACCTGAAGCTTTTTTAAGGGCTAACAATTTTTGTTTAACCTTATTGTTATCTCGATTTGATTTCATATTTCTAACATTTTGAACTTGGAATTCTGCCACATCCTCGTCAATCTTTAGAATTTCAGTGATACACGCCTCTTTTTGCTTGAATTGATTAACGCCAACGATAGTATATTCGTTGCTCTCCACTTCCTGTTGGAATTGATACGACGCATTTGCAATTTCTTTTTGAAAGAAGTTTTCTCGAATTGCAGGGATGACTCCTCCTAAAGCTTCGATTTTTTCAAAATATTTTTCGGCTTCTTCTTCCATTTTATTTGTTAGCCATTCAACGTAATAGGAACCTGCTAAAGGATCGATTGAATCGGTTACACCCGTTTCGTGAGCGATAATCTGCTGGGTTCTCAATGCGATTTTTACGGCTTTTTCAGTCGGCAAGCAAAGTGCCTCGTCGTACGAATTCGTATGTAGCGATTGCGTGCCACCTAATACTGCAGCTAGTGCTTGTAAGGCAACTCTGATTATGTTGTTCTCTGGTTCTTGAGCTGTGAGCGAAACACCCGCCGTTTGAGTGTGAAATCTCAATCTCATTGATTCAGGTTTTTTGGCACCATATTTGTTTTTAAGTCTTTTCGCCCAAATGCGTCTTGCGGCCCTGTACTTGCAGATTTCTTCAAAGAAATTGTTGTGTGAGTTAAAAAAGAAAGAAAGCCTTGGAGCAAAGCTATCAACATCCAATCCTCTTTTCATAGCTTCTTCAACATACGCAAATCCATCAGCAAGCGTAAAGGCAAGTTCTTGTACCGCAGTTGATCCTGCTTCTCTAATGTGATACCCGCTAATACTTATTGTATACCATTGAGGAACATATTTCGTACAGTATTCTATCGTATCGATAATCAATCGCATGGAAGGTTCTGGAGGAAATATCCACGATTTTTGAGCAATATATTCTTTAAGGATGTCGTTTTGAATAGTCCCTCGTATTTGATCTGGAGAATGCCCTTGTTTTTCTGCAACTACGATATACATTGCTAATAAAATTGCTGCTGGTGCGTTAATTGTCATACTGGTACTAATTTTAGACAAATCTATCCCATCAAATAAGATTTCCATATCTTTTAACGTATCAATTGCAACACCTTCTTTTCCAATTTCTCCAAGAGAATGAGGATCTTCGGCTTCATATCCATATATCGTGTGCAGGCTGAATGCAACGCTCAATCCGGTTTGCCCGTGTTCTATTAAAAATTTATATCTTTCGTTCGTCTGTTCGGCCGTTCCTAATCCCGCAAATTGACGCATGGTCCAGAGTCTTCCACGATACATTGATGGATATACACCCCTTGTAAATGGATATTCACCAGGATTTCCCAATTCCTTGCTATAATCAAAATTTTTTATATCTTCAGGGGTATATAATTTCTTAATTTCGATATTCGATAAGTTCTTGCGTTGTTCTTTTTTCTGTGGATGTATCGAATTTCGAGAGTTATTTTTTTGGCTAATGGTCATGTTACTCAGTTTTTTTCCTTTCTTTTCTTTTCTTTTTCTATTTTAATTTATCGTGTTTATTTTCATACCACCAATGAAATCCCGAGAAGCAGAATTTATTGGTAGTATTTTATAATAATAATACTACGCGTACTAATAATAAAAGTACGGGTAACAATAACATTAAATTGGATACGGAGATGTTACTAAAAAGTTTTGTCTTGTCGACCATATTTTCCATCTTAATGTTATTCATAAATATTAAAATATTCGTTACATATCCTAAAAACCTATAATATTAAAAATTTTCGGATTAGCATTAAAAATAAGAGAATTCAAATTTCAATTATTATTTTTTATAAAATTAAGTTATCATCCTCTAATATTCAATTCCCTTTCGAGCATCAATTCCAGAATAATAAGGATGTTTTACTATGTCAATATTTGAAATATAGTCCGCAATTTCAGCGAGTTGACAAATGAAATTATATCCGCTGAAAATTAATTCAAGATTGTGAGGTTTAGAATTTAACATTTCAATAAAATCTTCAAGATTAATTAAATTCAGGGCTATGGCATCAACGACCTCATCGATTGCTATTACATCGTATTCTTGCGATAAAACCACCATTTTTAGGCGTTCAAATCCTTTCCGAGCCATTTGAATATCGTTTTCTGCTAATGGTTGGTTAGGCATGACAAATTTTCCCGTGCCATATTGTTCTATGGGAATGATATTTCTTAAAAAATGAATTTCTCCCATAAAATATCCTCCTTCTCCTTTTTCTGATTCGGAATGAAGTTTTAAAAATTGAATTAATAGTGCTTTTAATCCATGACCGTGAGCGCGGATGAGCATCCCAATAAGGGTCGAGGTTTTTCCCTTACCTTTTCCGTAATAATAATGTATTAATCCCCGTTCTAATCGCATTAAGTTGTTACTCTTCAAATGTTAAATAAAATTAAAGTAATTAGGATAAGAGAGCATCTTTTTAATAATTTGTCATGATTGTATCAGATGGCTTTATATGCTTCCTTAATTGCACTACAACCACCGCATTTTACACAACCAGCTTTATTTTCTAATGGATTAATGCCATAATCTTTCATTAATTGAGCTATTTTCGTATAAATTTCAAGTAAAGCAAGGTAGTTTGTAATTGGCATTAAAGTTTTACTTCCTGGAACGGATCTAACTGGCAATACAAACGGAATAACGCCAGTCGTAATAATATCTTCAACATTTTTAATGAAATCAAACCGAGATTCGCCAAATCCTGTTAGTAAAAAGGTCTCGACTTGGTTCTTTCCAAATATATCCACGGCATCGCTCCAACTTTTTTTAAATCTTTTGAGGGGTATTTTTGATTTTCCGGGTGTGATTATTTTCCTTATTAGATCGTCAATGATTTCAATATGAATTCCGATAGTATCTGCCCCGAAGTCTTTTAGTTTTTGAAGCATTTCGCTTTCAACTGGCTCAATTTGGATGTGCAAGGGAAGATCTTTGAATTTATTGCGAATTCCTTTCAGCATTGAAATATATCTATTAGCTCCATTATCAATGGGCTTCTCTGAACCAGATGTAAGCGTAACGTGAGAACAGCGGTTTTCTTTCTGAGCCGCTGATATTACTTCACAAATTTGCTGGGGTGTTTTTTCAGAAGTAGTAGCACCTAAAGTAAGAGAAACTTGAATCCCACAAAATTTACATGCCTCTCCACAAGCCCAATGAGCGCATTTTTGATAAATCGTAGTTGCGAGACAATCTATCCCATGAACTAATGCAATTTTTTTCATTTCGATTCCATCTGAAGTCTTATATTGAGAATCGTAATAGAGGGGATTGTTAACTAACTTAATTTTTCCATATTCTTTCTTGGATTTCTCATCATATACTGAAAAATATCCCTCTTCACACTCACCCAAATTAAGTGCTGAATGTTTTAAATCGTTCCAAAAGGCTACATTTACTACGGTTTGGTCATCCTCAAGAATAAAATATCGACCTCCTGATGGTCCAGCACCACCCTTGCGTCCAAGATCAATTTCTATACCTTGTGACTTATAATGATCCATCAAATTTTCGTCTAAATAAAGACCTCTGCATAATAATTCAGTTTTTTCTTCGAAAACTTTTTGAAAATTAGTCATTTTTAACATGCGCAAGTAAGAAAATAATTATTTAATTTAGCACGCAAAACAGGGCTAATAATTCATTTATTCCATATAAGAAAAAGTTACTTACCTTATAATATTATTTCTTATAAAATTTCTTTCTTCAACAGAATGTAATTTTATTTCGTATTGATTGGTGATTTTTTATTTTATTTATTGAATCACAGATTTAAAATCAGATAATTATTTAAATTAATTTATCTTTTGGACAATCATGAAAAAAGCACTAATCTTGTTTGGAAGTCGTTTTGGAACGACTGAAGATACTTCTAAAAAGATTCGGGAGCATTTATTATCAAAAGAAATCGAAGTTGAATTAATAAATGCGAACGAGAAAGAACCTTCTCTCGAAGGCTATGATGGAATTCTCATTGGTACAGGAATTAAGATTTCTATGTGGACCAAGAAGATTAAAAAATTCGTTAAAAAACACAAGACCGAGCTTAAAAACAGGAAGTTTAAATTTGGATTCTTCGTTAGCTGTGGTACTGCTTGCAAAAAAGAAGATGTGAACGAGGCAATAGAGAAGTACATCAAATCAAAATTGGAAAAAATCGGGTTAACTTGCGATTTATGCGACGCTTTTGGTCCTATATATGACTTTTCAGAAACATCTCAGTTCGGTTCTATGGCTAAAAAAATGATGAAAGAAGGTTTGATTGAAGACGGTTGGAAAGAAATCGATGATATCTCCTATGATCTTCGAGATATCGACCAAATACAGAAGTTTTCTAACGATTTTGCCACGATACTATAAGAAAATATCATATACTTTTAATTTAATGATTTAATAAAATCATTGTTATTCTTATCATCTCTTATAATCGATATCTTAAATTTGAAGAATTAGAAAAAAAAAGAGAATATCATCTTAACCATGCATTGTATAATAGCTAAATGTGTTTGGTAACAAGAGAAGAATCATAAAAATGTTCAATGCTAATAAAATTGAGTTAATGACTATTCCTATGATTGAAAAAACATTACCAGCTTTCCCAACACCGCTATCCGAACTAGTTCTACTCGCTTGGACTTTCCCAACGATTCCAAAGATTAGTCCTAACGCAGATACAATTAATATGAAAACGGATATTAATATATCAATGAGATTTTTTTGATGCCATTCAAGAGGAGCCGCGTATACAATATTTGTCGTGATGGAATTAACTATAAAGAATACAACCGATATAAGAAACGATAATAATCCGAAAACTAATGCTCTTTTTGAATAGGAATCTACGTTGTCCTTTTTATTACTTAAAGTACTAATTTTTTTTGCGTCAAAATGTTTATCGCTTAATGATGCATTTTCTTGAGTTTGTTGTAGTAATACGGTGGTTGATGAGCTCTCGATTGATGTGTGTTCATCTATGGGATGCCCACATTCTTGACAAAACTTTTGAGATGTATTGCTAATTTCACTTCCACATTTCATGCAATTCATATTTAATTAAAACCTCGCAAAATTCATGGATTTCATGTAAAATATAAAAAACTAAATCATTATAAATCCACAAGGACCAATTTCCTACAAAAATAAATAATTATGGATCAGAATTTACAAATTAAATTTCTAATAAAATGGTAAAGAAAATCCATTTGTAGTAATGCCCAATAAGTTCAAAAACTAGAAAAGGCTTGTAATCACAATTAATATTACCCTATAATGTTGATTATTAAGTTGATGTAATATTCAATAAGCTAGAAAACATAATGGGACCAAAAATGATTATCAATACCAATCCTATTGAATTAACGACTATTCCTAAGAGTGATATGATATTTCCTGCCTTTGTAACACCATTTTCCGAAATTACTTTATTAATCTGTCTTTTTCCCACAATCCCAAATATCAATCCCGTAATATGAATGCCTAAATTGAGCGGAATTGAAATATAAACTATTGGGCTAATGAGGTAATAAATCTCAGTATCCATTGTATAAGGCATTAAGGGGTTGGCTAATGCATATGCTCCAATATTGAACGCTATTAAGATTACTATCAGCGAGATGATTCCAAATATCAAGGATTTTTTTGAATGAGAATCAAGTCCTTCAGATTTTATTTGATTCGAATAATGTGGAATGACCTTTGATGATGAATTAATTGTGCTCGCTTGAGACAGATTATTTGTAGGGCTCATATCTGTTGATATTTTACTTTCTATTGGTGTTCCACATAATTGGCAGAATTTCTGTGAGTTATCTTTCATTTGGTTTCCACAATTTTAACAG
>JAEOUI010000222.1 GCA_016839425.1 Promethearchaeota archaeon | reverse complement strand
TGGAACGCTTAAAGGGAGTGGTTTTGGGTGATACGCCCAAGATATGACGATCTTCTTTCCTTTCGTTTCCTTTTTTTTTTCCTTGATTGTAAAGATGTCGTTGAGGGCTTGTAAGGGGTGGAATTGGTCGTCTTCGAAATTGATGATTGGTACAGTCGACCATTTTGCGAACTCCTTTAAAATATTATTCCCTTCCTTGTATTGCCAGTTCACTGCAACGGGGAAAATTCGAATTCCAATGGCGTCAAAATATCGGGAAAGCACGATCGCAGTATCCTTGACCGATTCGGAATTATAGCCCACCCACGAGTCCTTGATGCTATTAAATGTCGGATGCATTCCTAATTGATAAGCGGCTACTTCCGTGGAATTTCTCGTGCGCGTTGATGGGTTATAGAAAAACATGCATAAGCTCTTGCCGTCTAAGGAATTTCGGTACTTGCTTGGATTTTGCTTCATATCTTGTGCCAAGTCTAGAAGCCGATCGAGGCCTGCTTTATCCCAATCTTGAGTGTTTATGAAATCCCGCGTTTTATTGCTTGCAGTTGTCATTCCCTTGTTGCGTTTGAGTATATTGATTTTGTAATTATAGATTGATAGTGAAAAATATAAATTAGAATCGATGGTATTAGAACCTTATTATTTTATAATTAGTTGAAAACCTCGTCATTTCGTCAAGTACGAGCCTAAATCGAGCGTTTCATCTCCGCGTTTGACTTGAATCGTGCTTTTAATGCCCTTGATCTTGCGTTCGAGCATTATAATAACATCCAACGGTATTCTTCTCGGTAAAGGCCCTCGAGCCACAATTGAAAGCAAATAATCCATATTTTGGACCACATCGGGGCTGATAAGCTCGTTAAAAATGTGTTGATACACGGTAGGTTCCTTTTCTTTAATAGTCATGAGACGAGTATAAGCGTCTGGAGCGAGTACGGCCCTCAAGATCTGATCTGCCTTTTCAAAAATTGTGGTACTTCGCTCTTGAACCGCTTGAGTTCTCTTCTGGGCGTCCATTAACGCCTTCATTTTTCTCATGCGGATGACATCTAATTCGTGCTGGTCCATTTCCTTGCCAGTATCGTTCACAACGCATTACCTCCTATGCTATGAAATGATTGGCAAAATAATAACATTTCGATTTAAATACAGGATCCTTATTTAGCGTTTGTAGTTTCTTAAAATATTAGATAAATTAAAACCGTGTTATTAATTTCAATCAAATCTATTGACGATTCATTTAGCACGATACATTTTAAGAACCATTCCTGAAAGATCTCCGTTAAATCGCCACAATACTGTTAAATACCAATATATTAATAATATTTAAAAGGAAAATCATGTTTAAATCCTTAATTTTTGGACTTTCCTATCAAGGATCAGGTTTATAATAAAAAAAGATAAAACCAAACATGTTGTCTGAAGAAAAAAAATATGCTAATTTTGATGTTAAAAAGGAAGACACTACTCTAATAATACACTTGAATAATCCGCCCCAAAATTCCCTTGGCGAAAATGTTTTTAACGAATTACAAGAAATCGTAGAAACGGCAAATAACGATAAGGATATCATATCCGTAATCATTACATCCGCCTTACCAAAAATATTCACGGTAGGTGCAGATGTAAAAGAACTCTTGCAAAGATACGGCACGAAAAGAAAGATGAAAAATGCCATCCAAAATTTAGATTTAGCTCACGATACATATAATACCATAGAAAGTTCCCCAAAACCGTTTATAATTGCGTATCAAGGATTATCTTACGGCGGAGGCATTGAATTAGGCTGCGCCTGCGATATTAGAATTGCCTCGGAAGATTCAACCTTTGCAATGCCCGAAATGAGAATTGCTTTCATTCCCGGATACGGAGGCACGCAACGTTTACCTCGATTAATAGGATACGGTGCCGCTAAAAAATTGATTTACACGGGCGAACCAATCGACGCATCCACGGCCCAAAAAATAGGACTTATTGACGAGGTCGTACCTAAAGGCAAAACTCTTGAAAGCGCATTAAACATGGCAAAAAATATTGCAAAAGGTTGCCCGAGTTCGATTGCTTTTTCAAAACGATCCATTAACGAGGGATTGAACTTAAGCTTGCAAGATGGATTGGAGAGAGAAAAAGAATATTTCATGGAAAACGCTCTTACTTTAGAATGGAACGAAGGTTTGTTTGCCTTTATTGGAAAAAGAGAACCCAATTTCAAGCGTATTGGAAAAGAAGAGCAACTCGATCCAGAACCACTTAATACAGAACTAAGCTCTAAAGATAATTAATTGATTTTTAATTTGAAATTTTAAGATTTTTTCTTTAAAATAAAAAACATAAAAAAAAAAAGAAAAAAAAGCAATTAAATAATCACTTTTTAATCAAATCTTAGGGTTGCAACGACAGGGCGATGATCGGAGCCAAATTCGGCCGCAGAACTTCCTGGAATAAAATCCTCAACGATATGCGTCCCACTAGATATAACGGTACAGTTTGTTGCGAAGATATAATCGATAACACCTTCGGTATCTGCACCAGGAGGATAACTCATAAAAGTATAATCTCCTGCATTATATGCTAAAGTATTTGTCATATTGATTAGCGAATTATTCGAAATTCTTTGAATCTCTTCTGCGGAATAGTTGAGATTGAAATCACCCATAAGTACTTTCGGTCGAGTGAGGGTTTGAGCTCGAATGGCTTCGAGAACGAAATCAATCTGAGCAGAATTGTTTTCCTCTCGAATTCCAAGGTGAGTCACGAAAACATCTATGTCGAGCGATGGACTAAGCTCGATAATCGCGTGCACGAGCACTCGTTCTAGCAGGATGGAGGGGATCGGGGCGCCACTCGCACTCTTGATGGGGAACTTGCTTAAAACCGCAACGCCAAATGCGTGTTCATTCACGGCAGGATAATAGAAATAATACATATTCAATCGTTTTGCGAGCCAAAATGCCATATCAATTCCTTGAGAAGTTACTCTCCCGTTTTCGACCTCTTGTAAGCCGATAATATCTGGATCCTCGGATAAAATGTTTTGAGCGATACGCTCCATATTGAGCAAGTCGTCCATTCCCTGACCGAAATGTATGTTATAGGTCATAAACTTGATTTCGGTTTTTTCTGGAGTCGTTTTTGGAAATTCGCCCACGCCAATCATCACGAAAGACAGGATTAAGGGCACGATAAACAACCCAATCACGATGATTTTTTTTGTGTTTTCTTTCATTGTTCAACACCTCCCTTTCTTTCTTTGTTCATCATTACTATAGCCACCAAGGAACACGCAGACAGCAAGAAGCCCCCTAAGAACAGGATCAAGGGCCCCTGACCTTTAAGAGCTTCGATCGTGAACGACCAATCAGTCGTAAACACGTGGAGCACGAGAAACAACACATAAAACAAGAATGCAAGAGTAATTGCGTTCGAAATAGACTTTACATCGATCCATTTGAATTGTATTCTTGTCATCAAGACAAC
>JAEOUI010000221.1 GCA_016839425.1 Promethearchaeota archaeon | reverse complement strand
TTGGTTATTTAAGTCCAGGAGAACATTCCATCAAGGCTTTTATCTCCTCTCAAGATCATACCTCAGGACCTACTCAAGATTCATGGGTGACTCTCAAACTGATTATTAATTTTAAAAATTTAAAGACAGTATCTTATTTAAAAAGTGAAATACAATATTTAACATTAAATACAACTCAAAATTCATTATTTAATTTTTATGTTGATTCTGCGGATTTAAATACAGATTTAAACGCTTATTCGTCCCTAAATTTTGATGAACGAACACTTACTTGGAATAATCGCCCTATTCCATATAATTTACTGAGTACAACCAGGATCAATACCTTAGGTTGGAATCAAATCGATTTAGGATTAATACCATTTGAGTCTTATTGTATTAGATTACATTACAACCATGTAGAAAGTACAAGAAAAATCTCCTTTGCTTCATCTGAATATAGCGATTTTTCTTTAAGACCTGTCATAAATCACTTTATTTCGAAGAATTTCCAAGGAGAAGGGATTCTATATTGTCAAACCGATAAACAGGAAAGATTAAGCTTGCGATCTCCTACAAATGTAAATTATTACCTTCAAGTAGGCGATAAAATCGAAATCGAATATAATACAACATCAATGAATGAAATTAGGTTTAATCTGTTGAATTCTGGAGTGATACAACAAGGCTTCATATTAGAACGAGCAGGTGATTCAGATACGAGTACTAAAAAAGTTATATTTAGTATAAGTAATGACTTGTATATCGATCAATTAGAATTTTCAGGAATCTTTAAAGACACTAATAATCTAATAATAAAATCTATTAAAATTCATGAAAACGAAGATTCGGATGTTTCAATTGTAGATATGGGGGGAAATTATGGAAAGGTAGCCCGAATGCACGATAAAAGCGTTAACAACAATGTATTAATGGAAAATTATTTTAAGAATCAAGAAGTTGGAAGCATAGAATATTTAGTAAGGAGTAATAATCCTTCTTCAGGAACATGGTCGATGCAATTATTCGATATAAATCAACACATTTTTCAATTGATGATGGACGAGAATAAGTGGAGATATAGTCTTGATGGATTAAATTTTAATGATTTTAACCTATTTAAAAATCCAATTTCACATCAATGGTATCATGTGAGAATTGATTTTAATGGAACAAGTGATAAAATTACGGTTTATATTAATGGAAATGAATCACAACCGATTGAAGGAGGTATTTTTGACAATATTAATAATCTTAAATTTGAATCTAAAATAGATGCTGAAGGTATTGCGTGGATAGATGCGATAGGTTATAGTTGGGATGAAATGTATGAATTAGGAGATAATAAAATATCAATGGTTACCTATCCAGAAAAGACTAACATTCAATTTAATGCTGCAAATAGCCACGATACAAAAAGCGATCAAGATTACTTACAATTTTATTGGGATTTTGGAGATAATGCGGGAGGCTACGGAAAATATGTATCACATGATTACTTGACTTCTGGAAAATATTTAATTACTCTTCATTGTAAAGACGATAATGGCGCAATTGATACATTTACTCAAATAATTAGAATTTATAATTCGCATCCTAAAATCAATCTTTCTTCTCAAATATCACAGATAATCATTAATGAAGGAGAAACAGTTGTATTTAATTCTGAAAGTTGGGATGAAATTACTGATTTTTCTAAATTGACTCACTGGTGGATATTTAACGATTCTGAATTTAATTTACTAGATTTATCTAGTTTTGAATATGGGGGATGGCGAAAATCTCACCTTTATACTGATGATTACGATGGAAAGGCAGGAGTCTTAGTAAAGGATTCAGAAGGAGCCTATGATTACGATTTGATTGATATTTTGGTACAGAATGTAGATCCAACTATTAGTATTTACGATGCAAGCATGCTTGCGAATATTTCATTTGAAATTAAGAAAAAAAGCAGTGATAACAATGTAAATTTCACATGTGGCCTATTGATTGACGATATACCATACATTTCTAGAGATTTAATTTTCAATGATACAACGGGTGACATTCTATCAAGCAAAAAAGAATTAGCAATATTATCTCTTTCAAAAAATTGGAGACTTTTTGTGAACTCTTCAGAATTACCCGAAGATTCATCCTTTGAAGCTTGTTTTAATTTAGAATTTTTGGATGGAGAAACTCTCTCAATTAGCACCGGTAAATTTTATGGCCCAGATAAAGTTAATTGGTCGTTAGCATTAGAACGATTTTTAATTGATATTGATAACTTCTCTTTCAAGCATCCAATTACATTTAATACATCAATTTGGGATCCTAGCATTGATGATCTTGAGCTTGACCTTGTTTATGATATAGAAATGTGTGCCGAAATTAATTGTTCTGATGATATTATTGGTAAATATTCTTTTATTATTGATAAAACGATTAGTGAAGTCTATTATGAAGTTGAAATCTTTGAAATCAGTGGAAGAAAATTTGTAAATATAACGACTCACCAATTTATAATGGAAGAAAATTACACTGGAAACATTTTTCCTAACCAAATAGATTTTAGTTTTGAAGTATATCCAATCTTAGATTTAGAGGAGGTTTTCACTAACCAATTAGGTTTACAAGATATAGCAATCCTTGATAATGTTGAAATCTATAATGTTATTAAAGCAGTAGTATCTGATGATGATGGAGGTTCGAATGAATTAATAATTACTTTTGATACATATTACGATATTACATTTGATAATCTATCTCCAGGCGTTCAAATTGATGTTCCTGAAAATGCAACTGTGGAAAACGAAGTAATTTTCTATACAGATATATGCAATTTCGATCAACTAATTAAACATAACGATTTTAGTTTAATCAAATTTAGAGGCGATTATGTACCAGATTTTCTGGAAGATGTTGTTTTAATAAATGGTTCGATTGAGAATATAGACGGAGATCTATATTTTAAGGACAATGATTCTCTTGTGATCTGTCCAGATGGTGAAGCATACATCAGAACTGTATTTAAAGATGATTTTAACGATGATATAAGAAACGAAACTTGGGTAGACGATGAAAATATGGGCTTGATAAAAGAATGTAATGAAAAACTCTACCTAAAAGCGAATTGGCTTAGTTTTTGGGGCGAACCATGGAATTTCTCGATCAATTGGGCACCATTTTCTAAAATACCCCTTTCGATGTGCTCAGAAGAAGATTGGGAGGTATGCGTCAATGTATCAGAGGTTTTTAATTATCCAAAACGACATCATTATGGTTTGATGTTATATCAAAACGATGAAAATGTATGGCTCTTTGGACCTAGAAGCGGTGGATTGCTACAAATCGATAAGATCGTGAATGGTACGCTAAATTTTGTCATGTCAGTAAATTCAACCAATCAACTTTTAAAGATAATGAAATTAAACAATACATATTATTTTGATTACGGAGAAGATTCGGAAAATTGGTATAATCTTTACAACACGACTAATCTTTGTATTGAACCTAATGATGTTGGAGTCTTTCACAAAGCTTGGTTAACTTTATCTAAATTTGTTTCTTTTGAAGATTTTCATCTTCAGGAATATACACATTCTGAGTATACGATAAATTTCACTTCAAAATTACATTTAGAGTCTCCTGGTATAAATTATAACTTGAAAGAACTGAATATTTTAACGGATTACTCATCTACTTCACATCAAAGGGTTAATTTTAGTATTTTTAACTACGAGTTAAATTCTTGGATTATTCTTGATTCTTCATACTTGAATGAAAACAACCATAATCTTAACTTTTCTATATTAAATTCCGAATTTCTTGACGATGCAGGAGATCTTCTTATTAAAATTGAAGCGATTAATAAAACTACTGATTTTAAGCTGTTAATCGATCAATTAAGATTAATTTATTCCTTTGAATTATCTCCAATTAATAAGCCTTCTTCATTTATTGAATTTTCAGAGAATTACTACGGAGAATATATACCAAGCGAAACTTCGGTAGACATTAATTTAAACGAAGGCGTTTTAGACATCGAAGGAGATCTTGAATTTTCAGATCAAAATTATTATTCTTTCAACTCTACTTTAAATGGAGAAGCAAATAATCTCGAACTTTTATATCTTTTTATTCTCGAAAATATTCAGTTTGGAGATGGACTCAACAATGTTGAATTAAAGATTAGTTTTCGATCTAATAAATATCAGATCATAAATATGAGTATATTCAATTACACTTCTCAAGAATGGCTCCAAATCGATTCAATATTCCAAGGCGAATTTAACAACTTGAGTTACTTTTTACCTGTTAATTTCGAAGATTTTTACGATTCTAATGTCTTATTATTAAAAATTGAAGGGACTAATCAGACATCTAACTTCCAAATTCAATTCGACCAAGTAAAATTAGAATACGAATATACTCCCTATCACCTATTAAGCACGAGTATGAGTAATGTATATTGTACTTATGGCGATGGCACTGGTAGTTATGATTTAGAACATATTTATCCTTTTTCCGATAAGTATGACTTCCTTTACGCAGGGAATTATAGTTTCTTTACTGAAGGCGAATACCTCATCACCATGACGGCGGACGACGGATTTAGCACTACCAAAAGAAGTAAAATATTAAATGTAATTCATGAGGACTCCTACGCTCGAATTAATTGTTTTCAAAATATCGCTTATGAAGACAAATTGGTTCACTTTTCAGCAGAAACCGTATCATTTGGCAAGTACGAAAACGAATCAAGATTTATTTGGGATTTTGGAGATGGTCATTTTGCATATGAAAAAGATCCATACCACGCATGGAGTAGTTCAGGAGTTTATGATATTACTCTTATAGTGTTTGATTGTTATGGTAATAACTATTCTGCGATTGAACAAATAACTATTTTAAATCAAGCACCCAAAATACTTGGCCCCTACTCGTTTACGGGATTACAGGGACAAGCAGTTGTGCTGGATGTGGAAATCATCGATTCCGTATTCGATGAAATGTATCTTGAATATAAATGGTATAACACTTCGAGTAATTTAGCAAGCAGTGAATCTCTCTTTTCCACCGATAAAAAACCAATTACCGTGTTAAACACTGGAAATTACACTTATTCAGTCGTTGTAACTGATTTAGATGGAAAAAGCGCTGAAGCAAACATTTCAATTACAATTGAAAATTCGGCTCCTATAGCATCGGTATCTAATTACATGTATCTTGGAAATGGTAAAGATCATATTGAAATAAACGCTTATGCTTTTGACTCTCCTTTAGAAAACGACAATTTTGAATATAACTGGACCATTACTAACGAATTAGGAGGATATGATACTTTTATTCATAAGAATAGAGGAAAGATGGACATGTTATATTTCAAGTGTCGTAATACGACAACTTATCTTGGCAATGTTGAAATAACAGATCCTAATGGCAAATCTTCAATTGCCTCCTTTAGTATTTATTCGTTTGTGGATTCCGATGGAAATCTGTTTTCTGACGATTATGAACGAGAATTAACAAGAAAAAACATAACTTTAGACTTTTACACAGATACGGATTTTGACGGTTATGCTGACGTTTTAGAAGATGTTCTTGGTTTAGATAAATATAATCCAGATTGTGATAATGACGGCCTATTAGACGGGTTTAATGTGTCTACGGGTATCGGAGAAAGAACTTACGGAACATCACCGAATAATCCTGATTGTGACAATGACATGTTATTGGATGGATTCGAAGTATTTGGATGGAATATAACGCTCAATAATATGAATATATTTGTTTCCTCTAGTCCTGTTAAAAAAGATACAGATTTTGATGGCTTTGACGACTTTAAAGAATATGAATTAAAATTAAATCCTCGATCTCCCGATACGGACAACGATGGATTGTTAGATAGCCTTGATCCATATCCTTTAAATTACGATTACGACGAGGATGGACTGAGTGATGGCGAGGAATTTCTTCTTGGAACGGAATTAAACAATTCGGATACGGACGGAGATACTTTAACTGACGGGTATGAAGTTAAAGGAGGTTATTTTAAAACAAATCCACTTTCTCAAGACACGGATCACGATTTCATGAGCGATGGCTCAGAATACATGACATATGAAATAGATAGCAAGTTTTTGAGTAATGGAAAATATATTGGAGCAAAGAAAATTGAAATGAGCCAACCTATTTATTTAAATTTTGAAGAACCTCTGCTTGAAGCATCTTCAGCAGAGCTTTCCTTTACAATAGCGTTTGGAGAATATGGATCTAACGATTTACAGGATTATGGTATTGAAAAAGTTCCTGATCTTGAAATAGTTATTAAGAAGGACAACATAATTTTATTCAATGGTACAACCAACCACACAAGATATTTTTCTAAAATTATTGATATTAAAGAACTCGTAGAAAACAGCGATACTCGAAGTTATGAAGGAAAATATTTCATATTAACAAATAATACAGAATCAAAATGTCTATTAGAACAATTCGTATTAAAAATATCGAAACCATTAAATCCTATTCTTGATGATTTTGATAAAGATGGAATTATGGATGGAGTTGAACCTCAATTACTCGTAGAAGGATGGGATATGATTGATTATAAGAATTTTTATCCTTTTGGCAATCTTAATGTTTATAACAGTTCAGAATCATTTGGATTTAACGAGTTTAAATTAGATATACCCTCAATTGGAAGAGTTCTTGATGCGCTGCTTCATTTAAAAATAGAATCCGAAAAAATTTTATTTGGATCGGGTAACATCAGCGTCCAACTCATCAAGGACGAATTAAACGCATCGATTGACGATTTTATTTTAGTTGATTATTTTGGTATTTTACCTAACAACGAGAAATTTATTTTAGATATAAGCATAGATTTAACGACTTATCTCCTCGATAAACTCATTTCAGAGTATTATGGATCCTATATTTTAGAAATTTCTGTATATGAAGAAGGTTCAATTGTGGATAATTTTACACTGACAGAATTTCGAATAGAAACGCTCACTTGGGTTGAAGCGGGTATCGATGATAAAGACGCATGGATAACTGATCCTGCTCAATGGAGCACTGATAAGGATGGTTTGTCAGATAAACAGGAGATTGAATTAGGAACAAATCCTCAATCAGAAGACACAGATGGTGATGGTTTCTGGGATCATGTGGATCGAGATCCTTTCCATAACATCATTATAGAGATTAAGTTTGAAGATGGTGATAAATCTGGATGGGGTCCATGGGATTCTGAGTTGAAAGCAGGCGTTAAATTGGAACATCAAGGCGAAGATGTAAGAATATGGACACCAAATTCAGGAGATGGAGATTTTGGTCAAAAATATTACATCGATATTGATGATAATAGGGATAGCGTGAAAATGAAATTCGATTTGTACGAAATGCGTCATATAGAAATTCGAAAGATTCTAAAGAAGATAAAAATAAAAACCAAAATCAAAGTTTTCGATAGAATTTTGGGATGGATTCGGAAAAAAGTAAAGAGATATGTAAAAAGATGGTTCGATGTTCGTTTTGAAATACCGGATCGGAGACTTGAAAGCTGGACTAAATATCTTCCATTGGGAAGTTCAAGATCCTATGATCTAAATGGAAACAAGGGAGATTTAGATGTAAAAGTAAATTCAATACGACTTTCAAGAACAAATGCAATAGCAATTTACGAAATTAATTCCTCGTTTAATGGACATTATGCCCTTCAAGAAAAAGTGAATGTGATTCAATTAGATGTAACTGAAGAAAGAGAGGGAACACCATTTAAAAAAGGATTAAACACGATCATAATTCCAACAATGTTATTCCTTAAGACACTCTTAAACAGTAAAATTCAAAACGATTTACTCAATGAGACCTCCTTAAAAGGATGTTAATTTTCAAGCACAGAACGTGATGATATGAGAACAAAAAATCTTTCAAATGAAAATATTGATTTCGTAATAATCAAGGGCGGATTAGATCAAGACAACGCAATGAATATTCTGGACCTGCTCCTTTTATGCGTGAAAAACGAAACTTCGGGAGAAACAGCAATATTATATGGTGCTTATTATGGAACAATCGAATCAATGAATGTGAATGAGGATGTGCTAAAATTAATGCCATTTATATCAAAATATCGAAATTCTGAACAAGGTGGTGCTCCACAAGGATTAAGAGCAACAATAATGCAAAACATTGAAACGATGAAAAAAATTGTTGATAGTATTATTTCTGATGTCCAGGAGGCATTTGAGAAGACATTGGAGAAAATAAAAAAATCAATCGAAAAAATTGTAATGACAATTCTTACATATTTAGAAGATTTGTTATGGTTATTAATTCGAGCAGCACTGCTTATTTTAATCTACGCAGAATTTGCAATGATGTTAGTATTAATTAATATTGTCCTTGTCTCTATAATAGCTATCACATATGCTCTAAAAACATTTCTACAGACAAATATTAGTATTAAAAGTACTGAGATAAAAATGGAGGGTAACCTTTCATTTAGATTTGGATATAAAATCGATAAGGAATACAATGATTTTATTAAAACTGAAATACCGCTTCTAATCACTTATTTTGAATCACCAGATATAGCTTTTCAGATCAATTTGCAATTCTTTGGTTTCGATATGGATTTTAATGAATTTCCGGAGGATATTTTTGAATTATTATATGCTGAAAAAGAAAATTATGTTTTCCATTCACTGAAAACTCAAGGATTTGAAAAATACGATACCATAGATAGTAAGACAGAAGAATTAAATTTAGAATTAGCAGTTGAGTTTATTTTGGGTTTATTTGATGGATTAGCAATAACTGGTGGAGGATATAGCATAGCTGTAGTTGCAGCTAAACCAAAAAATCATATAGAACAACTAACCTGGGAAGTAGGTACATTTACTGTGGGTTTATTACTATGGTGGGTAACCACCTTTTATCTTGAAGATGATCCTCTCAAAAAGACATTTTCTTTATTAGGTCTTGGATTTGGGTTTATCACGGCTGGAATCTATTGTTTTGATAGTGGTATTGCAATTTCAAAAAAAATGGCTGAATTATTTGAATTAATAGATGCAATTACAATGATTTATGGTTTTAAACTTGATATTATTGATATTATTTTTGGTATTGAGGGAACAGTATACGAAATTGAAGATTTTTTTATAACTATTATAGGTGGTATTTCTGGATTTATTGGTGGTATGGCTGCAGTTAGAACCAAAAATGTTGACGACCTTTTCCGAAAGATCTCCGGGATTTTATCAATAGCATTGGGATTTATATGGATAGTAGCCGCATATTTAATGGATAATGACCCCCCCTGAAATAAATATTGAAGAGGACGATCTAGGAGAATTTGAAGGGGATGCGCCTGTATATGTGGGAGTAAAAATAACTGATAGATCTCCGTTTGTTGCAAAAATGGTAGTAAAATATTATGGAGCCGCGATAAAAACAATAACATTACTCCCAAGTCCGTCTAAAGATTTGTATATTGGCGTAATTGATGATACTTTCTATGGAGAATACACAATAGATATAGCTGCTTTGGATTCCTATGGAAATGAAAGATTTATTGAAAATGCGATATCATTTACTGTTATATCTTAAAGGATTAGGTTATAAAATTAGAAAATAAGAAAAGATTTTTAAAGTCTCTTAGATAATATCACTGCCTCAGAGTTACTTTTACAATTTATTCATCTTTTCAGAAAGATTTTTCTTATTTAATGTTTCTAATCTTGAAATAGAAATCTGACATTTTTGTGAGTTTCTTTTTTTCTGATTTTTTAAAAATTAATAAAGATTTACATCTAATTATCCAATTAGAAATATTTATTAAATTTATAAATAAATTACTTAAAAAATTAAAGCTTGAATAAAATATGAGTTCAATACTCTGGAGTTTATAATATTGAGTAATTCTAAAATCTTTGAAAATTTAAGGGATATTTATGGAACAAGTAAGTTCTCTATTGATGAAGAACTTTTAAAAAATTATTCAAAAGATCTTAGTTTTTTACCAGGAAAATCACCGATATGTATTGTTTGGCCATCAAAAACTAAGGAAATACAGAGAACTATAAAATTAGCAAACCAATTATATTTTTCTCTCATTCCAGTAAGCTCAAAGGGGTATTTAAGACAAAATGGTGACACAATTCCTCGAAAGGAAAATTCCGTGATTTTAGATTTATCAAAAATGAATCGTATCTTGGATGTTGATAAAAAAAATCGAGTAATAATGATAGAACCAGGAGTTACTTATGGAGAGCTCGTTCCATTATTAAAAAAAAAAGGATTAAGACTCTCCTTGCCATTATTACCTAATGCGTCCAAGTCGGTACTTTCTTGCGTTCTTGAAAGAGAACCAACGATAATTCCTCGATACACATGGGATAGTTCGGATCCTTTATTATGCACTGAAGTAATATTTGGAACGGGAGATCTATTTAGAACTGGAACCGCTGCTGGTCCAGGAACAATCAAACAACAAAGAAAAACAGGGCAAGCCCAAATAAATCCAATGGGCCCTACTCAATTCAGTCCCTATCGATTAATTCAAGGAGCACAAGGTAGCATGGGAGTCGTCACTTGGTGTACTTTAAAGGTAGAACTATTACCTACTAAGCAAAAAGTATTCCATGTCCAATCAGAAAGTATTGAAGATTTGTTAAACATTCAACAAAAACTTCTTAAATACCGATTATGTGATGAATTAGTACTTTTAAATGATATGGACCTAGCTAGTTTGTCAAGAGAAGTACCTGAAAAGATTTTCAATCTCGCAAAAGAATTAAATGAATGGAATTTAGTTTATGTCATATCTGGTCGAGGTGAGTTAGCCGATGATAGAATTTCATATCTTGAAGGAGATATTAGTGATTTAATGGAAGAAGAAAGTCTTGTTAGCTTAAATCAGCTAATGACAATAAATAATCCTGATATGTTAGAATTCTTGACTGAGGCAAGTAGTAATCCATGGAGAATGAGGTTAAGAGGGGACTCTCTAAATATATTTTTTATATCAAATTATGATAATATTCAAAAATTTATTTCACTTGTAAAACAACAAGTTCCAAATGATTTAGGAATATATATTCAACCTATAAATCAAGGGACATCATATCACTGTGAATTTAATCTATTTTATAATCCTGAGAAGCACGCAGGATCTCAAGATTTTAAGGATCTCTACATGAGCATTAGCAAGGAATTGATGGATAACGGTGCTTTTTTTAATAGACCTTATGGATTATGGGCAAATGAAGTATTTAATAGACATGAAGATTCTACTCAAATGGCTTTAAAAAAAGTGAAAAAAATCTTTGATCCGAAAAATGTATTAAATCCAGGAGTTTTGTGTTTTGATAAATAAATGCTCGAATTAATATGGGAAAGCGATAATCATGGATGAGAATGAATATTATGAAATGATAAAGACTTGTCTTAGATGTTCCATTTGTAAATGGATACCCCAATTACAAATAAAAAGTCAGAAATATGCAACAATCTGCCCTGCTATTGACATGTATAACTTTCACCCCTATAGCGGTGGTGGAAAAATAATATTAGCTCTTTCTCTAGAAATGGGAAGGATAAGACCTACAGAAGAACTTAGAGATCTCGTCTATAAATGTACGGCATGTGGAGGTTGTGCTGTATCCTGCAAGGTTCTAAATAATTTAGAACCCTTAGAAATAATAAATCAACTTAGAGAGAACTTGGTAAAAGCAGGAATTGGACCAATGCCCAAACAACAAGAATACATTCAAGCGGTAAAAAAGGTAAATAATCCTTATAACGAACCTCATGAAAAAAGAACAAATTGGTTACCAAAAGATATCCAAATAGATCCAAATTCGAAAACTTTATTCTTTGTTGGTTGTACAGCATCATATAGAAGAAAAGAAATGGCTATAGCTGTTGCTCGAATATTGAATGTTGCAGGGATAAAATTCCGTCTTTTAGATGAAGAAGTATGTTGTGGCAGTCCAATATTACGTGCAGGTGATAAAGAATCGTTTTTAGAGTCAATGAAGAGCAATTTAGATGCAATAGAAGCGCTGGATATAGATAGTGTGCTTTTTGCGTGTTCTGGTTGCTTTGATACATTTAAAGTGGATTATTCACTCTTTCGCAAATATAACTTTAAAGTTGTTCATACTACGGAATTATTTAGCGAATTAATTGATAATGGTACATTATTATTAACAAATAATGTTCCCTTGACAGTCACATACCACGATCCCTGTCATTTGGGAAGAAATGCTGAAAGATATGAAGAATGGGATGGTGATATTGTTCCATTGATGCCATTAATATCCATCGCAATACCACAGAAACCTAAACGATGTGGTGCTAAGGGTACATATGATTCTCCAAGAAATATCTTATCGAGCATTTCCGGTTTAGAATTTGTCGAGATGGAGAGAATAAAAGAATATTCTTATTGCTGTGGTGCGGGTGGTGGAGTAAAATCTGCATTCCCTGAACTTGCACTCAATACAGCCAAGACTAGGATAGATGAAGCAGAAAGCACTGGAGCAGACGCTTTAATTTCGGCGTGTCCTTTCTGTTCTACAAATTTTCAAGATGGGATTCAAGAGTGTGGTTCAAATTTAAAATATTACGATATTAATGAGCTAATTTTATTAGCATTAGGAAAAAAGTTAGAAATTAATAAAGAAGAAGTAGTGAAGGAGATTGCATAAATGGTTTTAGATCAAGAGATTTATAATGAGTTTGAAAGTATAGTTGGTCCCGAAAACATTAATGATGGGGAAGTAATCACGGAAGCATATGCATATAATTGGTGCATGGAATTAATGAATTACATGGATGGAAAGGACCCAATTCCATTTTCACATCGACCTAAAGCAGTTTTGTTACCTTCAACTACAGAGGAAGTTCAAGGAGTCATACAATTATGTAATAAATATGGGATGCAGTTTAAAGCACAATCAACTGGATTTGGTCCCTGGAATAATGTTTCAACAGATAATAGTGTTATCTTAGACTTACGTCGTATGAATAAAATAGTAAAAATTGATGAAAAAAACTTATATGCTGTTATTGAACCTTATGTTAGTGGAGCGCAACTTCAAGTTGAAATCATGAAGCATGGTCTAAATTGCCACATGCCTGGTGCAGGACCACAAGTTTCTCCTTTAGCGAGTGCAACTAGCATGAATGGTCCCGGTTTTACCTCACCGTCTACAGGACATAGTTCTAGAAATGTATTGGGTGTTGAATGGGTCTTACCCGAGGGAGAAATTATGAAATTGGGATCTTATGGATTAAAAAACAATCCAGATTGGTATATAGGTGATGGTCCAGGACCTAGCCTCAGGGGTATAATGAGAGGTTGGGCAGGAGCAAAATCGGGTATAGGAGTATTTACTAAAGTTGCAATAAAGCTATTTCCTTATCCCTGCAAGACGGATTATAATATTACAGGTCATTCTCCTAACTATGGATTTGAGATTCCGGATTATATTCGACTATATGTGATGGATTGTGGAACTCATAAAAACCTCGAGAAAATCATGCTAAGTATAGAAAAAGAAGAAATCACTTTCATGTGTAGTTTTTTAGCGGGATTTGCCGTGATGGCAATTTTTGCTAATTCTATAGAAAAGTTAATGGATTTAATGGCAATTGGTACCATGAAAGTTCCTCTCGTAGCGATTATTGCTGCTCGAACTAAACGAGAATTTGAATATAAACAAAAAGTAATGGAACATGTGATTCAAAAGCACAAGCTTGAAAATATTATTGGAACTAAATATATCCCTGAACCAATTTTTTATGCTGAAGCTTTACGTTCTAATTTAGGACAACATGGATTCATTGCCACGGGTGGTTTTCAAAGCAATAAAGGTGTATGTGACACAGCAAAAATATGTATTCGAAGTGCTAAAACGAATATTCCCTTAAAAAAGGAATTCATAGCAATGGAAGCTCTTCCTAACGATTTTGGGGAGGGTCATTGGATGTCTTCTTATGAAGGTGGACATTATTTTCATATGGAAATCCCTACAATGTTTGATCAAACAAAAGAGCATAGTGTTAAAGGGATGGCAGAGTACATGGAGAGGAGCAACGAAATCGATCTTGTTAAACATTTAGGTGCCCCTTTTTTTGTAGAGGGCGATAAGATGCATGACATGTATGGACCACATACATCAAATTATAATGTATGGTTAAGGAAGATTAAAACTGCATTCGATCCAAAAAATATTGCGGATTCAGGTTTTTATATTTCACCAGAAACTTCAGAAAAGAATGAAAATTAAATGAGTGATTTATTATCTATGAATGAGACTGAAATGGAAATAAAAAAAGTTAGAGGTTTTGCAGGACTTTTAAATAATGTCCTCATTTCTTTAAACGATAATGAGAATTTTAAAAAGAACTTTTCTGATACAAATGTTAAAATTCTTATTAATGCAGGGAATGCTAATTTTGCCGCGTTAATTATTATCAATGGGGGGAACTTAAAAGTTGAAAGTATTCCTAATAAGCCTTTTGACAACTTAAAAAAAGAAAAAGTTGGTTGGGATGCGTATGTAGAAATGGATACTCAGACATTTTTAGCATTTGCGATGAAACGACTGTCATTGATAGGAATGGTAAAAAAAGTAATTACACGTAAAGTAAAGATGAAAGGACTTCTAAAATTATTAATTTTAATGAAAATAATGAAACTTTTAAGTGGATAAAATGAAAAAAGAAAATAACGACGGTCAAATGATCAAGGAAGCTTGGACAGGACCAGGAAATAGGGATGGAACAATAACCGTGTTCAAACCAGAACACGATGGCTTGCATATTGACATGAAAAAGAAAAATAATGCTGAAT
This sequence comes from Promethearchaeota archaeon, assembly GCA_016839425.1. Next base: position 17,067 of record JAEOUI010000221.1, on the reverse strand, counting down.
GGTGGTATTTTGATGCTCGTCTTGAAGATGGTCATTTTGTTGTTGCATTTTTTAGAGCAAAACACGAAAGAACAAGTAAAACTGGCGTAGAAATCACGATATACAAACCAGATGGGACAAAAATTCAAAAAATATATGATTATACCCGTTCGGATTTAACTGCTACCAGTAAGAATGCCAATGTTAAAATAGGTAATAATTACATAAAAGTTGACTTTTCTAACAGCAAGTTACCTGAATATGAAATATTTTTAGATGAAGGAGAATATGGTCTTCACTTAAAATTCAAGGCAACTGTCCAGAGTTACATACCTGGTAATGGTTATACTAAATTTAGTGGTCTTGGCGATTTTGGATGGTGCATACCTCTCCCTCGTGCTGATGTGGAAGGAATTATTAAAGTAGACGGGATAACCATTCCTGCAAAAGGGATCGGGTATCATGACCATAACTGGTTGAACTTTAATCTTGTAAAGGTTGTTAATTTCTGGTATTGGGGGAGAATTTATTCTGAAAATTTCTCACTAATTTTTGCCTATATTAAATGTAATAAAAAGATGAAAGGCCATGGGATAAAAGTGCTGATGCTCGCCAAGGGAGAAGATATTTTACTAAGCACTGGAGAATCAGAAATAATTGCAGAAGATTTTCAATTTCATGAACACGTCAATAATAGTTATCCTAAGGTTCTTAGATTTGACATTTCTGAAAATAAACATATTAAACTTGAAGTTAAAGACATAATCGATGCTGACAACCTACTTTTTGAATTAAGTCCAGTTTTGAGATTTGTAGTCAAAAATATTTTAAAGCTCAGGCCAGGATATTTCAGATTAAATTCTAAATTTAATATTGATATTGAACATGAAGGTAAGACTTATAAAGAAGAAGGAACCACCCTCCATGAGATGGTTATCGCAAAATAGATATAAAATAAAAGTTAACTTGGCAAGAATATGAAAACAGAACAGAAAGTAATTCTCATCACCGGAGGATCATCGGGGATAGGAAAAGAAGTTGCAAAATGTCTCATTGAAAAAGGTCATGTTGTATATGCTGCTGCGAGACGAGTAGAAAAAATGGATGATTTGAAAAGCATGGGCGGTCATCCACTATATATTGATGTGACTGATGAGGATTCAGTTAAAAAATGCGTGGAACGAGTTATCAGTGAACAAGGTAAAATTGAAGTTCTATTCAATAATGCGGGATATGGTACATATGGCACTATAGAAAATGTTCCAATAGAAGAAATTCAAAGACAATTTGATATAAATGTTTTCGGAATGGCAAGAGTCTTAAAAGCTGTTTTACCTCACATGCGCGAGAAGAAAGGAGGATTAATAATAAATACCGCTTCAGTAGTGGGTCATGTGGCCACTGCTTTTATGGGGTGGTATGCCGCATCAAAGCATGCAATTGAAGCATTCACTGATGCTTTACGCCAAGAAGTTCGAGACATTGGGATTAAAGTCTCATTAATTGAACCCGGGGCGCTAAAAACTGGATTCGGTGAGATAACTTTTGAAACTATGGATAAAGTAGAATACTCCCCTGAATACGAACCTTTGAAAAAGAATGTGAGAAAATATTTTGAAGAAATGTATTTTAGATGTCCAACACCGGAGAAAACAGTGAAAACCGTACTTAAAATTATCAAATCTAAAAAACCAAGAACGAGATATAAAACAACTTTTGAATCTAAATTTATGACATGGGCACGAAAACATCTGAGCGACAAACATTTTGATTCAATTGTTTTGAAAATAATCAATAAACGGTCAGAAAATTGAATAAGATAAAGATTTCCCTTTTAAATTTATCTGGTTCTTATGTTAATTTGCTTTTATAGAAAATAAAGAGTTTATCAAGAAAAGAAAATAATAGAAAATAATGTTAGATTTTAAAGACCTTTGGGACCGTTCTTGTAGATTTCAAATGCTTCGTCTACTGATGCGTTTTCATGAACTATCGCTCGAACGGCTTTAATCATTCCAACAGGACTATCTGATTGGAAAATGTTTCTACCCATATCCACGCCTACAGCACCCTGGTCGACGGCGTTTTTAGACATTTCAAGTGCTTCTCGTTCGGGTATTTTTTTACCGCCTGCGATTACAACCGGGCAGGGACAAATTCCCGTAACCTGATCAAAATCAGGCTCGCAATAATAGGTTTTTACCATGGTTGCGCCCATCTCTGCTGCCATTCTACTTGCCATTCCTAAGTAACGAGAATCCCTAGCCATTTCTCGCCCGACAGCGGTAACTGCGAGAGTTGGAATTCCGTACTCTTGACCCCAATTCACAAGCTTAGATAAGTTCAGTAAGGATTGTTTTTCGTATTCACCACCAACGAAGATCGAACAGGTGAGAGCAGAGACGTTCAACCTAAGAGCGTCATCAACAGTCACATTGATTTCTTCGTTGGATAGTTCTTTTAACATGCTCGCACCAGCTGAAACTCTTAAAATTATTGGCTTGTTTAGCTCAGCAGGAACGCAATTTCTTAACATGCCTCTTGTTAACATAAGGGCATCGGCGTACTCGTATAAGGGCTCTAAATTCTTAAAATCTTTTAATTGACCAGGAATGTTTCCAAAATAGCCGTGATCGATCGCAAGCATAACGCATCTTCCCGTCTTGGGTTGAAGTATTCGATTCAACCTGTTTGAAAATCCCCAATCTCCTATAACTTTTGTCATGTTTAATCACTATTTAACGAATAATTTAATTACTACTTGCGTTTTTGATTAATAATTATAGAATATTATTATTTTTTCTGATTTTTATTATTCACATACAAGATTGAAATTCTATTTATAGAATATCTATACCGAAGAAAATTAGGTATACCAAAAAGTTCTAGTTAATAATAGAATCAAAGGAGGTTGAGGAACTCTTGAACCTTGTTTTTTATTTTTTGAGTTAATTTAGGAGAATACCTTTGATTTATATAATCCTTTATTAAATTTAACCGATATTTATTTATCTTAGAAATTTTAAGATCAGTTGAAAGTTGATCGATTAAATCTTCCTTATAAATTTCTTTAACGCCATCTAGAATTGTTTTTGCTTGTTCAGCTTCGGTGATAAACTTGGCGATATCTTGCCTGATAATTATTAGCTGTTCTTTATTGTCGATGATATCTAAAGCCTTTTTAAGGAGTTCCTCTTCAAACTTGAGTTTTTCAACCCAAGGAGTTTGCAGGATATTCTTTTCAGAATCAATTAAGAATGCGTTTTTTTCTTTTATCTTGATTTTATTCAAATCTGTTTCATCGAGAAAATGAATCGAAAGAGCCATAGTTTTATATTGGTCAGGAAGTAAATTGTTTAAAAATGAATCAATTCTCTTTTGATCTTCAATAGATTCTTCTTTTTTAATGATATAAGAAGGATAATTAAATATTTTAGCGTGAATTAGGCTAAAAAGTCCATAGAATCCGTAATTATTAATTAAAACCTTTAAAGTAATATCTCCGTGTATTAATTCTTCTTTACTTTGGTTATCTCCTGCTTCTTCTAAAGAAACACCCATCAATAGGTCTATTCGCTCGTATCCACGTACAATGCCTTTCGTGTCGACAAAAGCAATGAATTGATGGTCAGGACAAACCGCCCCTGGAGGTACTTGTATTTTAATAGTCCCAAATTTCTTCTGATCGAAAATCGTTTCGGGAATTCTTATCTTTTTAAATGTCTGACAGGTAGGGCAGGTGAGTTCTACTTCTTTAGTCATTTTTTGTTAGGTATTTCTTTCTATTAATGCGAATTTCTAAAAACTCAATTTCACTATAATAAAATAACACAATTCAACAATTAAATTTTAACTTTTTCTTCCAAATAAACAGAAATTAATATTGAAAATAAAAAGAATTGAGAAGGATAAATTAAAATATACAATTTATTATTGTAGTATTATTCAAGACTAACGATTTCAAGGAAGAACACTATGGAGAAGGAACAGATATTATTTGGTGGAATCAGCATTGGACTTGTTATAACCCTATTTATCTTGCATGTATTATTCATTACTCCTTTTCAACAAAATGGACTCATATATTCCTTTCTTTTGCTAATATCGTGCATATTAGAAGCACTTTTACTTGGTTGGATCAAAAATTTTTACGCAAAAAAATCAAATAGAGAAGTATTAACCGGAAAAATTCATATTTCAAGCTATTATAGAATTATTTTAACAATTAGCGTGATTTTATCGGTTTTGTCCACATTGCTTATATGTGTCCTCCCATCAGTGATAACCCCTACCGGACTAACAGCTGAAGATATATCTTTATATTCTCTCTTAGAATTAGCCGATAGTCCTGAGGGAATTATTTTCCTGATGCAGTTTATCCTAATACCTGGTCTTTACACGGCCACAATAATTATGGGAACATATAGTTTTAGTGGGGATTTTTAGTTTTAATTTTCATAGTTTAATGTTTAATTGCATTATATTATATATGAAAAAATCCTACCATAATATAATTCAAGAACTAAATGAAAAATAAGAATAAACATGAATTTAATAGAAATAATTGGGCTCGAAAAGGGAGACGCAGAAAAGTTAGATAAAGCTGGCGTTTCTTCTGTCGAAGATCTCTTACCTCTTACAAAAAATGATATAAAATCCCTATCAAAAAAGACGGGGATCTCAGAAGAAAATATTGATATGTGGCAAGAGCATGCAGACTTGATGAGAATAGAAGGGCTCGGTCCTATAGGAGCCTTTTTAATTAATATTATTGGAATTGATTCGGTAAAAGAATTTGCAAGAAGAAGTCCCAAAAGCACTCACGAAAAGGTAAAAGAATATTTAAAAAACAATCCAAAGACAACGAAAAAAACTCCAACATTAAACAATATTAAAGAATGGATAGATAAAGCCAAGGTCTTGGAACCTCCTAAAAAAAGGACAAAAAAAGAGGAGGAAGACGAAGAACCTCTCATCCCAATATTACCTATTTGGACACCAAAACAACCAGAAGTTCCCGCTAAACCAGAAAAGGAAAAATCAGATTATGGTCAATACGGTCCGGATTATTGGAATAATAAATGGACCAAGCAACCAATCATCTACACGGGAAGGGCACTTCGGGGTAGCGATTATAAAAAACAAATTGATGTCGATGTGAAGACATTTATAAAGAACAATGATGAAATTCTAAAACATGTTATCAAGGAAGCAAAACTCAAGAAAGATAGTTTTAACGCAACCGCCCTTGCTTGTCAAAAATTCGTCTGTGACATGCTTGCGTACAAATTTGACGAAGAAACATCTGACTGTGTTGAATTTTGGCAATTCCCTTTTGAATCCATCCAATCCGCCGTAGGTGACTGCGAGGATGGAGCCATCTTAATATCAAGTCTTTGCATAAACGCTGGGATCCCTTCCTGGAGAATTAAATGCGTGGGTGGAGCGGTTTTGCCAGATCCCACAGCCCCTGCCGCACCTGGTGAGGAGCTTGGTGGACATGGTTGGACGATTTATCTAGCAGATAGAGCAGACTCTGAGAGACAGTTAGAATGGGTTGTTCTTGATTGGTGCTATTGCCCTGATCCCGAAATTTCAGTAGAAGATAAACCATTTGCGAGAGAAGGAGGGCAAGAAGGTGCCTATAAAGAAGTCTGGTTCACTTACAATGACGAGTTTAGTTGGACCCCAGAACAGGTCGCCATCACTGAAGGAAGGATTAGCAACAACAGGACGACAAAAAAGGACGATGTATTGGAAATCAAGGAATTTCTAAATGATATGGTAAAACAAATTTTTGAAAAACTTGATATCCAAATAGAATAAAACTAATATTTATATAATTCCTTTTTCAATCTTTTTAATTTTATCATTAGTTGGTTCTCTCACTATTATAACAATGGATATCATCACGATTAGGCTACCTATTAAATGATATATAGTAAAAATTTCGCCGAGCAAAAGCACGGAAAATATAGCCGTAATAATAGGAGTTGGCGATACAAGGATTGTAGCTTTCGATGGTTCGAGCAGAGAGAGAGTTTTGTACCAAAAAAACAAACCACAGCTATAGATAAAGCCCATTAGAAAATAATAGAGCATGTTAATTGGATTTTTAAATAAAAACTCTGCGCTTGAAGAAAATAAAATAAAAAAACTAGCTAACAATATTATCGAGCTAATTGCGTTTCGTATGAAAACTATCTGAGTCGATGTTGAATTTTTTACATCTAAAATGTACTTTTTTGTAATGACATGTGCCAGCGTCCACATTGCCGCAAGAATTAAAAGCATTGACACGCCAATGTTAAATTCAAGCACATTGAATGAACCTTGAGTAACCGTAAATATCAAACCAAGAAATAATATTAAAGAAAAAATAATTTGAGTCTTAGAAATTTTTTCCTTTATTATTAAAAAACTAAATATTAGCGAAAAAATAACAGTAGATTTCTGCGCTAAGGAACCATTGATTGGGCCTGCGTAATAATAACCAATCGTAAAAAGCAATTGTCCAATTCCAAATGTAAGACCCACATAAATCAAAACGAGTTTATTTTTTTTCCAACCGTTTAAAAGAGAATTATCTTGAATATTTTCAATAGAATCTTCTTCTTTTTTATTATTAGACGAGATCCTTTTTCGATCAACTAGCATTATAGGTAAAAATATGAGCGCCTCAAATACGCATGTCATTGCAGAAAAGAGATAAAGAGCAGGGATTTGTGCATTATTCGGATATGAAGCTAAATTAACAGCTTTTTTCCAAGACGATACGACAATAGGTTGAAAACCAACCATGACAACCGATGCAAGTCCAAATAGCAATCCTTTCATTCGATCGTCAAGTTTCAAGATGATAAAAAGAAAGAAGTATGCCATAAATACTTTTAGGAAGCTAAGCGGGCATCTTAGAGTTTTATGCGTTTAATTCGTAAAATATTTCCAAAAAATTACAACATAAAAAGATTTAAAAAAGTAATTGTCTTAATTGATACAAGAAATTAGTCGAAAGAGAAGTGAAAAATTAGATCAAAGGATTATGCAATATATACAGAAAAACTTTCTAAAAAGTTCAAAGATCTCGTTGCAGTGAGTGAGTTGAATCTAAACATCCCTTATGGTACAACTTACGGGCTTTTAGGACCGAACGGCGCAGGAAAGACCACCACCGTTCGAATACTCAACGCCATCATCAAACCCAGTTCTGGTGTTGCAAAAGTGGGGGGATTTGACATCATCACGCAGAGCGTTGATGTTAAAATGATATGTGGATTCTTACCAGAATCTCCGGGATTATATCAAAAATTGACTGCAAAAGAATTCTTAGAATTTATCGGAGAATTGTATTATATCCCTAAAGATGTTCTAGCATCCCGTATTGAAGAACTAATAGAAATATTCAACTTAGAGGGAAGGGAAAACGATCTATTAGAAAATTATTCTCGAGGCATGAAACAAAAAGTATGCTTATGTGCGGCGTTAATTCAAGACCCAAAGATCATTTTCTTGGACGAACCTACCTCCAATCTAGATCCAGCAGCGTCAAGAATGGTGAAAGACCTAATTTCGGACCTTGCAAAAAAAGCAGATAAAACGATATTTATTTGCACGCATTTATTGGATGCTGCCGAAGAATTATGCGACAAAATAGGCATTATCGATAAAGGCGTTCTTAAAATAGAGGGAACCCCAGCAGAAATAATGGCAAAGACTAATTGTTCCGATCTAGAAAGCGCTTACTTGAAGATTATGGGGGTTTCGAAAATTGACGATTTATTGGCTTGGAGAGACTTGCATCCAAACGAAAATGATTTATCCAAGAAAAAAAGAAGAAAAATCAAACCATGAGCCTGTGGAAAGTTATTGCCAAGTGCGAAATAAAGCGTGGAACAAGCGCATTTCGAAAACACCGTGTTCTCGTTCTTAGCCTTCTATATGTATTCCTGATAATCTGGGCAGTGTTTTTAGCACCTTTATTATTTGATATCATTTTACCTCCATCAATTGCGTTATTACCTTATTTTGAGGAAATAGTTGCTTTACTCATAGAAGCGTTATTAATGATGCTTTTTCTCGTGATCATGATGTACCCCATCAATACCGTCTTTCGAAAGACTGAGATCGGATATAAAGAGATCTTATTAGCATCTCCCGCAACGGAAGGAGATATTTTCATAGGTGAATTTGTAGGAAAATTCCTGATTTATATGGGAGCCATCTTGGTTTTTGCTCCAATCCTCCTTGGAATGATTAACACAATTATTTCCTTTACAGCTATAACTTATATAGTTATCTATGTTTGCGTTTTTGGTCATGTTATATTTGCATTATTAATTGGAAATGTCTTGGCTTCGTTAATAGAACACAAAATCGCTCGAAATCCTAAATTCAGAGATTTAGGCAAGGTGTTCTTGTTTCTCATTTCAATCGGAATGATTGCGATCGTATACACGCTACAATTTGCTTTCCAGGTGTTATTAGAAAATCCAGGACTAAAAAACTGGTTAATGTTTTATCCTTCCCTTTGGTTTTCCAACATCATACTTTTTTCGATCAATCCAAATCTTATCAGTACATATGTGCTAAACATTTGGTCAAGTGTAGCTTTGGTAATTTTCGTACCCCTTCTCATTTTTTATATTGCTTATAAAAATGCGTCGAAATTTTTTACCTTAGAAGGAGGAATTGAAAAAACATCGGAAATCATACAAGAAGAAAGCTCTTTTTACAAGCAGTTAAGGAAATTCATTCCACATAATTGGGAGACTTTAATTGTTTCTCAATTAAAAGAATTCTTTAGGCGAAAAGAAAATATAATGAAATTAGCATATACCTTAGGGATTACCTTGTTTATTGGAACAATGATGTACTTTACTTCCGCAGCTGATGTCGAAGCGTTAAGCCCACCAGTTGAAGGCCTTTTTACGATAATGATATTATTCGTATCAGGGATGATTTATTGTTTTATGATAGGTAATTATATATTCGTTGGGAGCAAGGACCTCTTGTGGGTATATAAAAAATCCCCCCGAGGCGTAAAAACGCTTGTATATTCGTACATTCGAGCGCTCACGATACCGAGTATCTTTATAGGAATAATCGTAACAATCTATTACTCAATTCTATATCAGTACACAGTGTTATTTGCATTCATATTCTTTGCGTTATACATGCTGAATACCACGATCATCTTGTTCCAGGCTTGCGGAATTCAATGTCTGAATCCTTCTTTTGAGGAAAAAGGAAAACAAATGGGTGCAAATATCATGATTCAAATGTTTTTAATGTTCTTTGTTTTGTTTATCAGTATATTTTTATTGTTTTATTTTAATCTATTTCCACCCATAGGAGATTTAATTCCCGTATTAATGTATTTGCCAATTTTATTGTTAACATTAGCAACTGCCATTCCAAGCTTTTATCTTGGAATTCGTAGGCTTGGAAGGATTGAATGAACCGTCTACTTTTTTTAATTAAAACTCGATTAACCTTTCTGATTGTTTGAATGGAGAATATTAAAAAAAAGCCTTACATTTTCCTTAATATCAAGTTTATAATAGGAGTTCGAAAATGACAAGTATTGATTTTAGTGCTGTTGGAAAAAAACAAAAAATGGACGATTTCACATACAATTGGAAAGACGCAGCATTATACGCTGTGGGAATTGGAGCAAGTGCCGAGGAATTGCCATTTGTTTACGAAGGTGTTTCTGGAGGAATGAAAGTGTTTCCAAGTTTCGCAACGATTGCTGCTGGGAGCGCTCTTGTATATCCAGGAGATATTGATTTTTCTCGATTCCTTCACGGAGAAATGTCTATCAAATTATACGAGCCTTTTCCTAATGGAGCAACTATAAAGCGAGAAACGGAAATATCTAATATATACGACAAGGGAAAAGGAGCTTTGATAGTTACCACTTCCTCTGGATATCTTGAAAACGGAAATAAAATATACGACGCTACTTACGGCTTTTTTTACCTGGGAGAGGGGGGTTTTGGAGGACAACTGGGACCAAAAAGCGTTATAGTAGCTCCACCCGATGATACTGCGCCAGATTTTTCCATTACATACCAAACAACAGAAAATCAAGCAGTATTATACAGGCTTAATGGAGATACAAATCCATTACACATCGATCCCGAGTTTGCTCGAAGAGGAGGTCAAGAAAAGCCTATCCTTCATGGATTATGTACATATGGATTCGCAACAAGAGCTATTTTATACGGTGCTTGTGATGGAGAGGTATCTCATTTAAAGGAATTTGCTGCTCGATTCACAAATGTTGTTTATCCTGGCGAAAGCCTCACTATTGAAGGTTGGAAAACGAGAGAAGGATATATCGTGCAAGTACGAACTGATCGACCTGTAATGCTTGGCTACGCTCGAGTTGTTAATGATTGAATGCAAATGGTGCAAGTTAGAATAGAAATAGGAAATAAAGGAAACAAGCATATTATAAAATCTATATTTACTTATTTTCTCATATTTTAACTTTATTATCTGAAGAGTTCTGTTTGGGCTATAAAAAAGGATCCAATGATTATTTCTTTTTTTTCATGCTTAGTGCTATAATTACTCCACCATTAGAGAATTGGGGAATTAGAGGAGGAAAGCCAGCAAGCGACATTGATCTTGGTTTCAATGTCAATGTTTAAAGGTTAGATTTTGAATTTTGACGATAAATACCTTCTTCATAACATGTCTTAATGCATTTACCGCATACATCATGCTCCAAGCCAAGAGATAATATAAATTTTCTGCATTTCTCTCGGTAATCTCCTGATTCGTCCTTCTTTTTTAAAATAGGACACACATTCAAGCAAGCATTGCATTCTCCGCATTGAGATTCAAGTTTTTGACCTTGTATGAACGGCATTTTGCATAATATTGAAGTAAAACGAACTGCAGATCCGAAATTTTTAGTAATGATCAAGTCGTTTTTACCCCTCCACCCAATTCCTGCGTGTTCAGCAACGACTCTGTGAGAAATAGTATGTGGAAAATAATCATTTACATGCGTTATGTGCTTCGTTGGAATTCCTGTTGTAGGTGGAATGCAAATTCCATTAAATTCATAAGCAATTTTCCCTCCAATTTCAAAAAGTAAATCGTTTAGGTAATCGTATTCGTCTCCATATCGATTCCAAAGCTCTTTATTTAATGCATTATGTTCTAAAACATTAATTCCTTCAATGACTCCATCGGAATAACAAATACCCAGAGAGATGATACTTCCCATACGCTCATACTCTTCTAATTCCTCATTGAGAATCCATTCAAGCCTTTCTCTTTGGACAGGCATTAGATCTTTGTAAACTGAAGAAAAGTTAGCTATACCGAATACTCCTTTATAATTGTTCTTCTGAAGGTAGTCCAAAAAATATTGGTGAATTTTTGCTGTATTTTTATTTTTTTCCGAGATGGATTATCACATCGTAAATTTGTAAATTATATTGCAAAAATCTCTGATATTGATATAATTTTGCATTTAAATCGGTTAAACAAACTATAAATAGCATCCTCCCTTAGATTATTTATAATTTAACAAAACTAAGTTGAGAACATAACATGCCTAATTTATTAGTTACGATTGGTCCTCAAGCTACAACTTGGTTTTGGGTTTGGCGTTGGCACGCATAGAACGTGCGCAATGGCTATATTATTATTTTAGAACATCCTAAGCTAAAATATATAGAATGTATTAAAGATGTTCTATTCTAAATTATTCTTTTTTAGAATATTAAATATTTACGAATAAAATTAGAAATTAATGTAAAAAAATAAAAAGGATTCGAAATAGGAAATTAAGCATGATTGATGCGGAAAAAGTTAAGCAAATCATTACAAATTTAGGAGCAGATTTATGTGGAATTGCTTCAATTGATAGATTTAAAGACGCGCCTAAAGGTTTCCATCCTACTGATATCTATCCTGAATGTAAATCTGTTATCGTTTTTATAAAAAGAGTTCCTAAAAGTTCAATTTATACAGTAAATTGTATACCATATACATATATAAATAACATTGTTAACAAATTAATTGATGAATTAACAATTAATATCTTGTATAAATTAGAAGAGTTTAGAATTAACTGTATTCCAATACCATCAGATGATCCCTATGAATATTGGGAATCTGAAAACAAATATGGTAGAGCAATATTATCACTACGACATGCGGGATTCCTCAGCGGACTTGGTGTTATTGGAAAAAACACTCTTCTAATTAATGATATTTATGGGAACATGATCCAGATTGGAGCTGTTTTAGTTGATATTGAACTAGACACAGATCCTATTGCTACATACAAGGGTTGTATTGATTCATGCAATATTTGCTTTGAATCCTGTCCGCAACATGCTTTAAATACTGAAACGGTCAACCAAGCATTATGCAGGCCACTTTCGAATTTTAAACACGAGAAAGGATATACGCTAATGAAATGTAATACATGCAGAATTAAATGTCCAAATGCTTTTGGAATGAAAAAATAATTAAAATATAAAACAAAGGTTAGAAAAAGATGGAATTTGACATACATATAGAAAAAATTGGAGAATTGAATGATATATTTGGTTTCTATAAATATTTAGTCAATAAATATGATTTAAAAAATCATGTTTTGCTTGAATCCGCATCAGAAAGCACGAAAGAAGCCCTATATAGTTTTATTGCAATGAAACCCGATTTCATGCTTCAAATTACACAAGATCAATACAATATTTACGACATTACCACTGAAAGGGGTGAAAACATCAAGCACTATATCGACTCAAAGGACCCTGCGGAACAAAGACCGTACAATCCTCTTCCTTTCAAGGATAATGTCGAATATAACATGGTTGCTCTAAACACCTTGAGTCACCTCACCCCCTATTCCAATCTACCGTTCACGGAATTATTCCCAAGAAACATTTTTTACGGCGGAATGTTGGGATATATCGGGTATGATGTTGTAGCCCCTTATGTTGGATATTCAACCTCGAGCGATTTTCCAGATGTTCTCATGGGACTCTATACCAAGGTTTTAGTCTATTCTCACAAGTCCAATTCGATATTCATGATTGATAATAGCCTTGATGATTATTCAAAGGATAAAGATATAAGGTATCAACTAAGCTTGTTTAAGAGGAACCATACTACTAATGAAAGTATTGATATTCCTACTGATATTGAAGACATAGACGAATCTTCTTTCCGATCAAACACGAGCAAGAGCGCTCACGAAAGGATGGTTGAAAAGACCAAGGAGCACATTTACGCAGGCGATATCATACAAGCCGTTATTTCACGGAGATTATATACAGAAAGCAAGGTCGAACCATTGGAAATTTACGAGATATTGCGACAACTCAATCCGAGCCCTTATATGTACAATATTAACTTTAAGGACATTAACGTGATAGGAAGCAGCCCCGAGGCGCTCATTTCAAAGAACAAGGATGTGTTATCGACCGTACCGATAGCGGGAACAATAAGAAGGGGAAAATCTGTTGAAGAAGACTTAAAGCTAGAAAAACAGCTTATCAACGACCCGAAAGAGCAAGCAGAGCACCTCATGTTGGTCGACTTGGCAAGAAACGACCTTGCCAAGGTGTCGTACCCGGGAACCGTCGAAACGCACGAATTCATGACGGTTCAAAAGTATCAAAAGGTGCAACACATTGTAAGCAAGGTACAGAGTAGAACGCCTCTCGACGGATACCAGGTCCTTAAAAGCGTTTTTCCCGCAGGCACATTAAGTGGAGCGCCAAAAAAAAGGGCCATGCAAATAATTAACGAGTTAGAAACGGAACCGAGAGGCCCATATGGAGGAGGTGTGGGATACTTCGCTTTTAATGGAGACATGGCGTTTGCTATTGCAATAAGGACTTTATTTGGAAAGAATAATAAATATTTTGCACAAGCTGGAGGAGGAATTGTCGCAGATAGTCAGCCCCATGAGGAATATTTAGAAACATATAACAAATTATATAGCGTCTTAAAATCGATAAAAATAGCGGAGGTCAAAAATCAATGAATATATTATTCATTAATAACTACGATAGCTTCGTTTACAATCAAGTGGACTATATCTGTCAATTATTACCAGACGCAAACATCATCGTTGAAGACAACGCGATTCCTACTGAGAAAGTCAAACAAATGCATATAGATAAAATAGTCATCTCTCCGGGACCAGGACATCCAAAATATGATACGGGAACTGTTATTCCCCTGATTAAGGAATTTTATAATAAAGTTCCAATTATTGGCATTTGTTTAGGACACCAAGCAATTATCGAGGCGTTTGGCGAATTAGAACATCCAGAAATCGAGAAAGAATATGTCGGACTCGCTAAAGTAGGACCCATGCATGGAAAGGTTTCAAAAATCTTTCACGATCAAGAAACAATTTTTAAAGATGTGCCAAATCCATTAATGGGCGTTCGTTATCATTCGTTAGCAGCAAAGGCCGATATTCTACCTCGACAGTTAAAGATTAGCGCAACCGCAGACGATGGAACCATAATGGGCGTCCGTCACGAAAAATATCATGTAGAAGGCGTTCAATTTCACCCCGAGTCGATTAAAATGAAGCCTGACGGAATGAAAATATTAGAGAATTTCTTAAATCTATAAAATCTCATGCATTTTAAATAGGTGAAAGACCACGAAAATTGAAGATGCAATAGAAAAAAACCTTCAAGAAATTCTCGAACTGCAAAAGCTAGCTTATAAAAGTGAAGCTGAAATATACAACGATTTTTCCATACCACCATTACATCAAACTTTAGAAGATTTAAAGAATGAATTTTCTTCAAAAGTAATACTTAAAGTAGAAGAAAACGGCATGATTATTGGTTCGGTACGAGCATACGAGGAAGATGGAACTTGCTTCATTGGAAAGGTTATCGTCGATCCAGAGCATCAGAATAGGGGGATGGGGACGGAATTAATGCGTTCAATTGAAGCGCGATTCAAAAATGCAAAAAGGTTCGAACTTTTTACAGGTAAACATAGCGAGAAAAACTTGCATTTTTATCGTAAATTAGGTTATTCGATTTTCAAGACAGAACGGTTGACAGAGAAAGTAACGCTTAATTACTTGGAAAAACCGAATAAAAGCGTTAAAATGGACGAGATACGGGCAAGGTTTGATAAAGGCGCCCCAGTGTACGATTTTGACATAATAACTGTAATTCCATATTACAATGAAATGCTTGACACCACGGTTAAATCAATCCCTTTTGAAAAGACCAAAAAAATTAAAGTTCTTGACTTGGGCTGCGGGACGGGTAATTTAACACGACAAATTAAACTAGCCTTTCCGAATTCGAGCATTATATGCCTTGATATTTCTGAGACCATGATTGAACAAGCTTGCAAAAAACTTAAGAAGTTCGACGAAATTTCTTTCCTCATACAAGACTTTAACGATCTTTCCTTTCAAGAAAGCTTCGATGTCATAATCTCTTCACTGGCGTTGCATCACCTTATTTCTGACGACGATAAAAAAGATATTTATCGAAGGATTTATCAGCTTTTAAACAATAAGGGCGTTTTCCTTAATTTTGATAATATATTGGGTTCAAACAATTCGATTCAAGAAAGATATCTCAATGTGTGGAATGATTTTTTGAAGAAATCATTTCCTGAGGAGCAAGTACTATCAATTCTCAAAAAACATCACGAAGAGGATAGACCTGCGAAAATTTTTGACCAATTGAAATGGTTAGAGGAAATTGGGTTTAAAGATGTTGATGTGATTGTCAAATACTACAATTTTGCCGTTTATGGTGGTTTTAAATATTAATAACAATTTTTAATTAAAGTAAAAGGAAAACCCAAAATGATTAATAAAAGAAGAAATCGGAGAGTTATTAATGGTAGTAGATATACAGAAACACGCTAATGACCAGATTTTAGAATGGAAATGGAGCAGTAATTACGCATTAATGGAAAGACCGTTTTGGACCTCGGCGTATTTAGTAGACCACATAATGATTGATTGTGGGGCACCCGGTAGCGTTGCAGAAATGGAACGATTCCTTCAAAATCTACCCGAAAAAGAATTCCCGGTTGCGTGCTACCTAACCCATGCTCACGAGGATCACGCAGGCACGGGGCATTTTTTGGTTGAAAAATATAATATCCCAGTATATTGTCCACCCAATTCAGTTTCGATATTGAAAAAAGGGTGGGATTATAAAGAATATCGAAAAATGACATGGGGCGAGACTGGCGTGATAGGTTTTGATGCGCTACCATTTAGCAGTCAATTTGAGACACCTTCTGGCTTTTTATTTGACACGCTTCACATGCCAGGGCATTCTTTCGACCTTCACGCATTTATTGAAAAAAAACAAGGTTGGGCATTCTTAGGGGACATGATGCAACCCCAATATCAGATGCTTTTTGGTCATACATGCGAAATTCAAGAAGATATCAAAGTTATCGTGGAATCTTTAGAGAAGCTATATAATTTTTCTGAAGGCATTGATAATTTACAAATGTTCGTTTCAGGTAGGGGAGTATATTTTGGAAGAGAGCTCATTCAAACCCGGATCCAAGAGATTCACGATCTCCATCACAAGGTGCACGAGGTAAATGAACTATTAGATCCCGATTTAAAGCCCGTAAAAAAGATAAAAAGAATCTTAAAAGCACTATTTGGAGGCGAAAGTCTTATTGGAAGGATGACGGAAGGGGAACTTTCTCGAGCAAATATGATTTTATCTTATTTGAATTGGCCACTTGAAGGAGAATGAAATGAAATACAAAATAATTTATGCATTACCATAAACCAGGATTCTTAGATATGAAAAAAAGCCTTAATCTAAACAAAGTTGCTCTCATCGGCAGAACATATGATGAATACGAAAAAATATTTTCTCTTGGTCAATTAAATTTAAGATTTTTAAGCGTTTTAGACATTGGTTCAGGTGTGAGTTCGTTTTGTACTGAAGCAAATAAATTAGGCTTTAATATTTTTGCATTGGATCCCATTTATAATTGTTCTTTAGATGAGCTTAAAAAGAGATGTGAAGAAGATTTGGATCTTATCATCAAAAAACTCGAAGGAATTGAGCATTTATATAATTG
>JAEOUI010000220.1 GCA_016839425.1 Promethearchaeota archaeon | reverse complement strand
CCATACCTGCTTTTTTTTATAATACGGAATTTAAATCTATCCCTCAATATTATTTTACGCTTATATATGCTTGTTTGATTCTCATTTTCGTTGGATTCATTGTAATTTCATCGCTTTTTATAGTAGGTATTGTCGTTCTTATTTTATATTTAGGATATTTCTACATGAACTTAAAACACATTTCTAAAGAAACGAATGAAATGAATGGGAAAGACAAAAGTGAATTTAATGAAATTAAAGAAAACCAAGATTCATCGATAAAATCAAGATTCAAAACGATATTATTGATAGTTGGAAGTTTTATTATAATATTTCTTGGAGGAGAATTACTTATCCTCTCAGCAGAGCAAATAATAACACAAACTCAAATACCCGAATCTTTTTTTGGATTCGTCATAATTGCCTTCGTGACAAATGTAGAAGAATTAACATTAGTTATCAAATCAATTAAGAAACACAGCATTGAGATCGGTTTAGGAGGCATGATTGGAAAAGTCTTTTGGAATCTGGCAATGACTTTTGGGTTAAGCGCCCTAATTCTGATGAATATTAATTATATGTGGATTTTATTTTGGAATTGGTTGATTTTATTTGTATTAATAGTGTATTTTAACTTAATAATAAAAAAAAAGACTTTAAACTGGAAAAATGGGATTATATTAACTTTAATTTTTATAGTTTTTCTATTATTAAATCTCAACTCAATCGTTAGTTAAAAATTCTTATAATCTTCATAATTGATATCTTTTTTATTAATAATAGTCAAAGGGATACCTTTTTATTTCTAAAAATCAATAATAAAACTATTCATAGAGATCTGATAATAAAAAGATGAGCATCTTACAAGCTAAAAGTAATGTTATAATAGACGATCTTGGATTCCCAGAAGGACCTCGTTGGAAGCAAAATAAGTTGTGGTTCTCTGACTTTCGAATGAAAAGGGTAATGACTCTAAATCTTAAAGGACAATTACAACACATCGTAAAGGTAAATGGTCAACCGTCAGGATTAGGTTGGCATCCAGACGGAGATTTGCTCATCGTTTCAATGGTCGATCGTTGCTTGTTAAAATTTAACGGAACTGAATTGGAAATTTTCTCAGATTTAAGTAAATTAGCCTCTTCTTACTGTAATGACATGGTGGTTTCGAAAGAAGGAAATGCGTATATAGGAAATTTTGGCCACGTACTGTTTCAAGAACCATTTCGATCAGCAGAACTCGTTTTAGTAACTCCAGACGGAGAAGCGAAAGTAGTTGCAAGAGATTTAGCCTTTCCAAATGGTTCAGTAATCACGGCGGACGGTAGGACTTTAATCGTGGCAGAAAGTCTTGCCGCTCGTTTAACCGCCTTTGACATTATAGACGATGGAACCTTAACGAATCGACATATCTGGGCACAATTTGATGATTTGGGCGTCGTGGCAGATCAAAGACGATTAAGTCAACGCATTACTCCTGATGGAATTTGCCTAAACGCCAAGGGAGAGATTTGGATTGCTTCGCCGAACACCAAAAAACAACTAGTTTGCGCAAAAAAAGGCGGAAAAATCGTACATTCCATAGAATTAGAACGCACGCCATACGCTTGCATGCTAGGAGGTACTGATCGGAAAACGCTTTATATCGCAACATCAAAAATGGATTCAATAGGCAATGTGGGATGTATTGAAACTTTACCTGTTGAAGTACCTGGAGACGGTTTTCCTTAATTGTCAAAAGAGTAAAAATAGGATTATACTCATTTTTTAATTTATTAAGAATATGAGTTAAAAAGAATCAAGTATTAAATGAATTAATTGCATTAAAAGTCGTATGGAAATCACAGTAAATTGAAAATTAAGACAGATATCTTGATTATTGGTGGAGGCATCTCGGGACTTTCACTAGCAATCAAACTTTCAGAATTATTAAACGACGCCAAGATATTATTGATTACAAAAGAGAAATTAGAGGATTGCAACACATTTCACGCACAAGGAGGAATTGCTTGTGTGTGGGATAATCAGAACGACAATTTTGAAAAACATGTTCAAGACACACTGGTTGCAGGAGATGGTCTATGCAAGGAAAAAGTAGTAAGAGAGATAATCAAGCGCGCACCGGAACGAATTAGCGATCTAATAGAATGGGGTGTTGAATTTACAAAAAATGAACATGGAGAATTCGACCTTGGACGCGAAGGAGGGCATTCGGAAAGAAGGATATTACATGTCAAGGATTTCACGGGAAAGGGAGTTGAACTTGCTTTAATCGAGCGTGTGAAAAAGTGTCCTAATGTAGAAATCAGAGAAAAATGGTGTGCCGTCAACTTATACGCAAGAAACCTGAAATGTCTGGGAGCTTATGTGCTCGAACAAGACACTGGGGATATCCACAATATCTCTGCTAAGACTACGGTATTAGCCACAGGGGGTGCTGGAAAGATCTATCTTTATACTACCAATCCTGATGTCGCTTCTGGAGATGGTATTGCCATGGCATATAGGGCGGGTGCCGTGATAACAAATATGGAATTTTATCAATTTCACCCAACATGCTTGTATCACCCTTTTGCAAAGTCTTTTCTTATCTCTGAAGCGCTCCGTGGAGAGGGTGCTTTATTGAAGGACATATCGGGAAATAGGTTTATGAAGAAATATCACCCTCTCAAGGAATTGGCACCAAGAGATATCGTATCTCGCGCAATTGACGCAGAATTGAAACGATCTGGAGACGATTGTGTATATCTCGACATCGCATCTCAAAAAGAGCCAGAATTTATAAAAAGTCACTTTCCGGCAATTTATACCGAATGTTTGAAATTCAACATTGACATTACTAAAGATCCAATTCCAGTCGTACCAGCAGCTCATTACTGCTGCGGTGGAGTTCTTACAGGTATTGATGGAAGCACGGCAGTCAAGAATTTATATGTAGTTGGAGAATCTGCTTGTACTGGTTTACACGGCGCTAATCGCCTAGCAAGCAACTCTTTAATAGAAGGACTCGTATGTGCCCACGAATGTGCTAAAAAAATTGCAGAAAATTTTCAAAATCTAAAATTAAAAGATTTTAGAGATTGGGAGCCCGGTCAAGCCGTCCCATCAACGGAGGCGGTCGTAATAACTCAGAATTGGGATGAAATAAGGAGATTCATGTGGAATTATGTTGGTATCGTGAGAACAAAACTCAGGTTGCAAAGAGCTAAAAATCGGATTAATTTCTTGTTAGACGAGATTAACCAATATTATTGGGACTTTAAAATCGAAAAAAATTTAGTCGAATTGAGAAATCTTGCTACAGTTTCGAAGATTATCATCGTTAGTGCTATTTCGAGAAAAGAAAGCAGGGGAATCCATTATAATATTGACTATCCTGATAAATCCAATTTATGCCGAGATACCATAATAAGAAAACCCTGGTAATATTTTTCTTTCAAAGAATTTATAAAGAATTATTTGTTTGCTTTACTCTTTCTTACAGGTCTGTATATAATAAATGTTAACAATAAGATTAGTACACTTAAAATAAGAAGGACATATGATATGATGTAAAGAGGTTCGTTGAGAAAAATGCCTTCAATGAAAGGAATATCTAATAAAATGATTGCATTTAACATTAATGCTCCAATTATACACGCTTGGGCTATAACTTGATTAACTTCTCGATCTTCGAGCGTGTTAAATATACAAGTTATTAATAATAGAATGAAAAAGATACTAGATAAAATAGAGCTTGCATCAAGTATAGGGTCGTGATTCCAATAACCTGGAATATTTTCAATAATGGAATTTATTACTATGAATATTACAAAGATAATCAAGGTGATAAAAGGCGTTAACCAAGAAATTTTTTCACGATTCATTTAATTCAAAATAATTGAAATTTTATTAAAATGACTTAATTAAAAATTATCATTTATATTCTTCCCTTTTTCTTTTTCTAAAATGTTTTATATCACTTCTTTTATCCCTTTATCAAAAACATTTATATAAGGTAAAATAATAATGGGTGCTTTTTGGGATATCATCCTTCAAATAACAAACAATGTCGGAGCGGGCGTGTGCTTGCTCATTTGTGGCGCCGTATGGATATTAGACACGGCTTTTGAAGCATCTAGAAGAGAAGGATTCTTCAAAAGAGACGACAATTGGGATTTTGATATAACTACTCTTCTTAAGATCCTGACAATAATTGCGTGTAGCACTGGTTTCATATTCATAGTTGTTGGTATTCTTGGATATTATAACGACACGATTACGACAACGCTCACATCAACCTCTCTAATAATATTAGGCTTCTTAACGGTTTTAAAGCCAGTAAACGACTTGCCGATAGCTAGCATGATAGGTTTCTTCGCTTCTACGCTCGTAGCAATCATTATCGCGGCCATAATATATTTTTCACCGTTAGAATTGGCGGACATTAAGTGGCAATGGGGTGTAGTTGTCGTCATTCTATTAGTTATCGTGTTCATCGTGTCTACCTTGATTGCTAAATTTTGGGTGGCAGCACCGAAACTAATTTCCAAAATAGTCTCTTGGCCAGTAGTTTCGGTAATTGGTGCGGTATATTCTTTTATTCTCGGAATACTTGTATTAGTAGGAATTTATGTTTAAGTTTTTTTTCATTATATTATTTTTATTTTTTAAGAGGATTAATTTGGGATAAAACTAATTTCTAAAATAATATTTTTCGAAAGAAGTGCTAATTATAATTAGTAGAGCGATTTTAAATTAGAAATTATAACTAAATTTAAAGATTATCTTGAGTTATAATCGTCTAAGGCGATTTAAAAATTAGATAAACCTTTTTATTATCTCATAATATTTATACCTATACCAGAATTTTTCATGATTGAAAGTGAATTTAACCTTGAACTTAGGAAAGAAAATAAGGATGGAAAGAATACTCGATAGAAAAACGAGAAGAACGATCATAATTCCAATGGACCATGGCATGACAATGGGAACTCTTAGAGGAATCGAAAATATTGCCGAAATGATCGATAAGGTCGCTCTAGGTGGTGCTAACGCCGTTTTAATGCATTCTGGAATGGTAGATATTGGACACAGGGAACACGGTACGAAAGATATTGGATTAATAGTTCATTTATCGGGTGCAACAACTCTAGCACCAGATCCTAACCGCAAGGTCATCGTATGCTCTGTCGAACGATCGCTGAAGCTAGGTGCTGATGCCTGTTCCATTCACATTAATGTCGGAGCAGATACGGAGCCTGAAATGCTTCGAGACGCACAGATGATTGTCGAATCTTGTAGAGAATGGGGCATTCCCTTGTTAGCAATGATGTACCCACGAGGTCAAAAAGTAGAAAGCGAGCACGACCCTACGAATGTGAATATTGCCGCAAGGGCAGGAGCAGAGTTAGGTGCGGATATTGTTAAAACGAACTATACTGGTGATATAGATTCCTTTGCCGAGATAGTAAAAGGAGCTAACGTCCCCGTGATTATAGCAGGCGGTCCAAAAATGGACACGACCCACGATCTATTACAGATGGTTAGTGATTCGATTCAAGCGGGAGGCTCGGGCGTTGCTTTTGGTAGAAATGTATTTCAAGCAGAGGATCCTACGAAGATAGTGAGCGCGATCGCCAAAATAGTGCATGAAAATTGGTCCATAGAAGACGTTGAGAAAGAATTTAAATTCTAATCTTTTATATATTTAGGGTATTCACATGGAAGGCAGAAATCAAGAAATTCCTTATAATTATCTTGTTAAGAGAGCTGTGAAATTCTCGATCGAAACCGCTATTATATTTATTTTAATTTTTTATTGGGAAGAAATTATCTTCCTATTTCGAATTATTTTCAGATTTTAAAGTCAGAAAAGAAAAATAATTTCTCATATAGGATTTTCTTGTTATGATAT
>JAEOUI010000552.1 GCA_016839425.1 Promethearchaeota archaeon | reverse complement strand
GCCCTTTAGATAGTTTTCAACCAAGAATCTAAACCGTTCTTGACCTCCAACATCCCATAGTTGTAGATTTACGATATCTTCTGATTCTTCTATTCGCTTTTGGTAAAAATCGACTCCCACAGTCATCGTAGTGGAATCAATAAATTTTCCCTCAGTGTATCGAAGTAATAACGTGGTTTTTCCCACGCTTGCATCTCCACCAACTAATATTTTAAAAAAATGTTGTTTCATGGTACGGATTAAAAAAAGATACAAAATTTAACTATTTTATTAAAACTAACACATCATAAAGTATAATATAATTATGACTGAGCTAAAGAAAAAGGTTAGCAATTAAACTTTCAATGAAGTAAATTTGAGACTTACCATTGCTAAACCTTGAATAGCTTGGATACCTAGAATGATCATGGATCAATTACCATCAGAACACTCCAAAAGACAAATAGATAGACGTTTGGTTATTAAGATACTCATTTTTAACGCTTGCGCTTTAATGATCGTATTATCTATTTATAGAGCCTTCTTATCAATAGGCGAAGGTGAATACATGGATGGTATCTATTACACGGTTCATATCGTGATGTATTCTGTCATTATTATCTTGGTTTATGTTATTTTAAACCATTCAAAAAAAGAGGTTTAGCTCAACTATTCGTTTAATTTCTAGTCCCTAAATATTTAATACCATAAAAGCACACTATTATCATATGAAGTCTATTATTGTGTATAATACTGCCACGGGCCATACAAGATTAATCGCAAGCAAAATGAAGGAAGTTCTCGAAAAGCATCATCACGAATGCATTGTTTATAGGGATAAGGCTATTAAAAACATTGTAAAGGCTAACCCTCATTATTTCGAGCCCTATGACCTTATATGTTTTGGTTCATGCACGCACGGGGGCAGTCCCGCAATATCTTTCAAGAAATTTCTTAGAAGCATTAAAGGATATGATCTTAAGGACAAATCCCTCGTCTGTTTTTCAAGCTCAGCAGGTCCCGATATTTGGAAGCAAACTTGTAATGAGATCAAAAATGCTTTTCCTGAAATGAATCATGTTGGAAATTTCGGTTGCCAGTCTAAGAACCTCGATTCGACTATCAATAATTTCGAGGAACTCGTAAAATCCATTAAGTAAAATAAAGTAAGTCTCTTTTTCAGGCTACTTTTTTTGAGTGTTATAGTCAGATCCCTTGAATTAATAGTAGTCTCTTTCTCTCTTGGTTCATTCAAATTGGACAAGGGCGATATAAAATTTTAAAAAAAAATTAAGGGTGTTTTGAATCAAGATGTTATATACCTTTTTGTAGAAAATAAAAAAGGTTTAAATTTAACCTCTTTCATTATTGTTTACGAGCTAAAATCAAAATCAAAGACGATAAAAAATGTTTGAACTCAAGAAATTATTTGAAAATGAGTATGTAGTAATTAATGCAAATAAAGAGATGAAAACCATTGAATATGCATGGAAGGAATTTGTAACTACTAATGTGCATAAAAACATATTAGAAAAGATCTTTGAATATACGAGGGAACTTGGTTATAAAAAGCATCTCATTGACATGCGAGAAATGAAAGTTCTCACCGAAGAACAGCAAGCATATGTCCAAAAAGAATGGTTTCCACGAATGCTAAAAATAGGTATAAAGGCCATGGCACTTATCAATACAAAATCTGTAATTGCCAAGTTATCTGTTGATAGATTGAAAACTAGGGTGGATTATGGGGGTAGTGTTTTTCAAAGTGGTAATTTCGATAACATTGATGAAGCACGAAAATGGTTAGCTGATATAAAAGAAATACCCTCAATTGCGCACTAATTGCTACAAATAAATTAACTTGCTTTTACAAGCAAATCTTTTTTTTTATTTAGATTTAATTTTATATCTTTACAATTAGATTACCTTCAATCTGGAAGTTCAAGCCACGATTTTCTAATTCATCACCTTGCTCGTCTAGCGAAGTAAATTTTAGAAATTACAACTGGTTCAAAATCATTCACACATGAATATGATCAATTAAAGGAAGAACTCCGAATTAGCAAACTTATGCTTCCAGAAGTAAACATATTACAGGTTATAAATAGTTTTAAAATTTTTACGTCTATCAATCATAAATTCGATGAAATTAGGGCATTAAAAATTGCTAGAAATCATCTTAAAAAAGAGATTATTGATGTATCTGATCTTATACAATTAAATGAATTAGAATTAATGGAGATCTTTCAAAATCCTCCAGAAGTGATTATGGATGAAATAATCGAGATAATTAAAACAGTAGATATGATATTTTCAGAAACAAATATTGCGACTATTCAATTTCGAAGCAATGAAATCTCTATTTATTATGAAACTCAAAGGTTTTTAGAAAATATACAAAGAATTATACGAGGAATGGATACTAATTCGCTTCTCATAAAATCATATCGAAATGGAATATTAAATGAAAATGACCTTAGAAATATATGTGCTAACGAATTTGAAAAAGATTATAATATTAAGAAAGAAGAAGTTATAAGAACTGATAGACCCGCAGATTTAGAATTAATAGATAAAAGTAATGAAAACTTCTGCGTTTGTGCTGAATTCAAATTTTATGATTCTCTTTCAATATCACCAATTGTAGAACTATTAGATTATCGACATTCTAATAACATAATGGGCGTCTTATTTATTTTTAATAGAAAATCCAATTTTATTTTTGATGAAAACGATTATCTCGAAGATATTGTTAAGAAAAGGGAATATTTAGAAGTCGTTCATGGCATCAAATTTCAGTGCAAGCGATGCGGAACTCAATGGAGATATTTAGATCAGGATTAGTTTTTGACCTTGAAAAAGCGACCCTCTGAATATTTCAGCTTAAGTCCTTTTTCTACTAATTCTTCACGATGACCAAAGATGATTTTACGTATCGTCTTTTTGTCGATATCAATGTATTCCGTCAATTCCATTAGAGTGGCATCCTCAGCAGTCTCAAAATATTCCAAGACTTTTTCCAAGACTTCTCTATCCAATTCATCCATTTCCTTATCGAAGGTAAGACCTTTCTCTTCTGCTATTACTTGCTTCCTGATATCAATCAAATCAATACCCCATTCCTTTAAGACCTTATCGGAATTTTGATTTATCCATTCTCTCATCATGTGATATATAACTGAGGCCTTCGTAGTGCCTATTACTCCTTCTAATGTTTCGATGATTCTGGCATCGATCTTTTCTAAGTTTACGGTAACTCTTAATTTATCATCAGAAGGCGGCATGCTT
>JAEOUI010000024.1 GCA_016839425.1 Promethearchaeota archaeon | reverse complement strand
CGAAATAACGATTCAAAAAAAAAAAAAGTATAATGTGAAATTATTTATTTATTGCTCTCCCAATTAGGAAGCCTATAATGCATGCAATGAAAGAAACGATTCCGATGATAAAATAGACGGGGATCATGTGAATTCCAATCATATTTACCAAGCTACCTTTAATAATCCACATGTACATGCCACCAATAATTCCAAAAATAATGTCCCAAGTTGCGTTTACTAAGGAATCGCGGCGATTTTCGAATTTCGCACCGAATTTGTAGAGTACCGTGTTTTCAAAGATTTCCCAAGCTACCATAATAATTATTACCACCACAATCATCATCCACCAATTTATAATGTCCGTTTTGGTTTGATTCATTATAGTTGGTATGATGTTTATCAATGAAAGCAATAGAAACGAGCCAATCCCCATATCTATATGTCCCCATGAGAAATAATCCCAAGGTGCCCGAGAAACTTCGTCTTTAGATGTTGCAATGACCATTTTCAATCACTTCTATTTTTTACTCAGTAGGTTATTTTTTTATGATAAATAAAAAGAAACTCGACCATATAAATGAATTATTTTATTGAATCGGGAACTTTCCTTTTATAATAAGCAATGATTTCGTTGCTCAAGCGCTTTTTGCTTTTTAAAGGAATGGTCTCCTCAAGAACACTTATAAAATTAGAAAAAGTGTTTAAAGGGATTAATAATAACAAGGGTACGAGAGACTTGTCCGTTTCATCAAACTTAAATCCAATTTGCCAACCTTTATTCGTTTTTTCAGTTAGGACCACGCTTATAGCCTTCAAATCAATATATACTAGGTCTTTTAATAAATGATAGGCTTCTAAATCTGTTATTGGATTTTGCGAATAATTTATTTCGAAAGCATCGTAGGATTTTTTAATTAATCGCATATTCGAAACAAGCTCAATTTCTTGATAATGTTGAAGTTCATTGAAGTTCAAACCTAAATTACGAGAAATTCTCCACAATTTTTGTATTATTGGATAAATGAAAAAGAATCCAATTATCAATAGGATTCCCAATGGAAATAATATTAAGGACAAAAAGGTAATAATAGTCGGTATAAAAACGAAATAAATCAATAAATTTCCTCCCAATGAAATGAGAGCAATTAATAGCAACCCAATAACAAGATTAAATATGTATTTTCGGATTAGATTTTTACTTCTTGTTTGTTTCCATAAAATTTTTTCTCCTTCATTTAGTTCAAGACCGATTTTATTCGTCATTATATTAAGCACACCAGAATATACTGTATAATATAAATCAATTTTTTATAAATTAATGGAATAATGGTTGCTTTTTTGAGATAAAAATCTTCTTATTCTAAAGACAAAAATTGAAAGCGATTGCTTTAAACTCTATAATATATCCACTTCTATTTTTAGTCTAATTGAATAAACTTTCTTTAAGGCAGTCAAGATTTTATAATAATGAATATAATATAGTTTATTGTCAAAATAAATCATTAATTTAAAGAATTGGAATTATTATTCAATAGAAAGCCCTGAAAATCGAGTTTTATGGGAAATTATGAGCGCAATTTGTATGAAAAAATCGTTTATAGGATTGGTTTGATGCTTTTCGATCTGATTTTTTTCCAAAATTCGGATAATACCCTGTAAACAGAATACTTTTTAAATCATGAAATTGAAGAAAACTTTTTTTTATAAATTAAACTCTTAAGTTTTTTTCGCATTTTTTTGTAGATTATAGAAGTATGCTATAAATCAGCACATAACTTAGCTGATATGCTATTTTAGAACAGTACTTTACGGATTAATCAAACAGAGCGTCCCTAAATTTTACCCAAACCTTTTTATATTTGAAAAAACAATGTATGATCAGACGAGAAAAAATCGTCCTCAAGTAGTGGAATGTTATTTTTGAGCCATAATTTTATTCCTCCACAATAATGTTTCGTTCAAATACCACAAAACATTCCATTACCCTTCTTTTTTTCTTATTTTCGCATTAAATTCTATTTAAAATCTTCATACAAATAATTAATATCGATTTTGTTTTAAGCATAAAATAGAAATTTTATGAAACTTAATTCATTATTAAATTCATCAATTATAAATACATCAAAACAAAAAAAGTTCAATACTTTGAGGTAATATATCTTGAATAGATTTAATAGTAAAGTAGTTCTAATAACGGGTGGTGCTTCCGGTCTTGGAGAGAAAACGGCTAAGGACTTCGCAAAAGAAGGGGCTCGCGTGGCTCTATTCGATTTTGATAAGGAGAATGGAATCCGTGTTGAGTCTGAAATAAAAGATACTGGCGGAGAAGCCATATTCATCGAATGCGATGTCCGAAAAAGCCCAGATGTCGAGAATAGCACCAAAGCGGTCTTTGATAAGTACGGACCAGTTGATTTTTTGATTCATTCTGCAGGAATATTACAGGACGGAATGATTCACAAGTTATCCGAAGAACGCTGGGATAATGTCATCAATACCCATCTTAAAGGATTTTTCTTGATCTTACAAGCTTGTGCAAAACGATGGATAGCGCATTGTCAACAAAATCCAAAAGAAACGATTGCAGAATATCCTGACAGAAGGGTCATCACGATTAGTAGCCAAGCAGCAGAAGGAAACATTGGACAACTGAACTATTCTGCCGCTAAAGCTGGAATGTTAGGGATGGTTAAAACATCCGGTTTAGAATTGATTAAATACAATATCAAAACACATGCTATTATGCCAACGCTTATCGAAACTCCAATTCTTGGAGAATTATTATCCA
The DNA here is from genome assembly GCA_016839425.1 of Promethearchaeota archaeon. The sequence continues at coordinate 1,505 of JAEOUI010000024.1, read as the reverse complement.
AGGAAGATGGAAAGTGGAGAAAATATTATTCTGGAAGAATTCCTTTGGGAATTGGAAAGGGCGAATATGTGTCTCGAGTGATACTTTTCTTGTGTAGCGACGAGGCGTGGTTTATGAACGGCGAAATCGTCGGAATTAATGGTGGTAGGTTGGATAAAATTTAAACTTTTTTTTATTTCTTTCCTAATTCTTGAATGAAAAATAAATCTTCTAATTACTAATTCCTATTCATTCTTGAGACCGCAAAAAAGTATTTTTTTAAAATTTCAATTGAATAACTGAAAATTTAAGATGAAATTCTCAGATTGACTTCTATTAGGATTCTTGATTACCACCATATTTTTAATATGGTATTTTCAGTTCCTTCCCACGACTTATGTAAGAATTTTGAACTTGTTTTTTGGCCAACGCATGTTTCAACATATTTCTCGGTCAATCCTCTCACAATTTCGTATAGTACTTCAAAATCTGCATCAAAATTCTTATATTCTATAGTAACCATATTTTCAGCAGGATATTCAACAATAAATTCTCCAAAATTATACACCATGCTGATAAAGCGTTTATATTTTTCCATAGCATGATGAATTTCATCTTCTTTAATACCTTCTTTAATAATTGTTGGAACCAATTCGTCAAAATACTCGACGCCCCAATGTCTAACGACGGCCATATCTCCCTTAACCGCTACTCGTGCTACTGCGTTAAGACAATTCTTGTAAATTTTAAATGGATACCATGAGGAACTTAAGATTCTCTTTGATATCAATTCTTTTGCTTCATCTGAAATTAAATCGTTATATACTCCTGTTTTATCAGATTGTATTCCTCTTGCTACTGATTTAAATACTGAACCTTTTGCCATTTTCATAATTAATTATTATTAACAATTCCTTTTTTATTATTATCAATAATTTAAGAGCATCTTAGTGCATTCTTTTATTGGAAGATCTTGATTATTGTGTAAGTTTGCTTGATTAATTATATTTTATCAAATAGTAATTAAATGGTTACAACTCCACCTTTAAAATGGTTTCTCGGTCTTTTTCCCAGGATTTTTTAATAAATACGGAATTAACCTTTTTTTCTACAGCACTTTCAATAAATTTCTCAATTAAACCACTAACGATCTGGAATAAAGCTTCAAAATCTGAATCAAAGTTTTTGAAAGTTATGATAACTTCGTTCTCTGTGGGATAATCAACTATTACATCACCAAAATCATAGATTAACTTTATATATCTTTTATACATTTCCATGGCGTTTCTAAGCTCGTTACCTTTAATCCCTTGTTTGTAAACAGTAGGTAATATCTCATCGTAATAGTCAGCACCCCATTTTTTCAATATATCGTTATTCCCTCTTGCCACTACTTTAGCTACAGCGTTTAAGCAATTTTTATACATGTTAAAAGGGTACCACGCAGAACTCATTATTCTATTTTTTATGAATTCCTTCGCATCGTCTGTTATGATGGTATTGAAAATACCGCTTTTATCGCCTTT